>DASZQE010000160.1:0-1712 GCA_035550175.1 Phycisphaerales bacterium
TCCATCGGCGCGATTGTCAGTCTTGCGCAGCAACGCCAGCGACTGGCCCGCATCGAATCTGAATTGCAAAGCGTCACGCACGAGATCGCTGTCGGCATATTCGGCGAAAATGCGCCTTCACAACTGTCCGATTCGCAGATCAAGGATTTGAATGATGAAATCACTTTTCGGCTGAAAGACGTCGCTGATGCGCAGGCATCAGGTGTTCAACTCACGCAGGAAGAGCTTGATGCGGTCGCGCCGTTCCAGCAATATCAACTGCTCAATCAATCCGTGACCGAAGGGCGTGCTGCGCTCGATTCAGCGTCAAGTCACCTGCACGATGAACTCAACGACAAGCTCGTGTTCATCGGGTTCGCTTCAACAGGCGCGATCGTAGACAAGGTTCACACGCCGCTTGATACACAGACGCCCGGTGTGATCGTTCACGCCACCGTTGCGGACATGATTCTTTCGAATCGGCATCTGAATCACGTTCCGTTCTGGGTCACGCCGCTCATCATTCTTGCCCTAGGCGTGCTTTTTTCTCGGATTGCGGCCCGTTATTCCGCATTTTCTTCTGCATTGCTCGCTGCTGCGATCCTTGCAGCATATTTCTTTTTCGCGGGCATCTGGTCGTTCCAGGTGTTTCGGCTCGATCTGCCGATCGCAGCGCCCGCCATGGCCTCCACCGGCGCGTGGACAGCATGTACAGCGTTGATGGCTGCACTCAACCAGCGAGAGCGCTCACGAATCACCCGCCAGTTCAAGGCTCGCGTGTCGCCGCACCTCGTGGATTATCTCGTCGGCAATCCGGCTTCCCTATCGGTGTCGGGCATTCAGCGTGAGATCACCGTGCTGTTCCTTGACATCGCAGGATTCACTTCGCTTTCCGAAAAGCTCGATGGCCAGGCGACCGTCACCGTGCTCAACCGCTGCATGAATGCACTGACCGCACCCATCACCGACCAGCACGGATACGTCAATAAATTTCTCGGCGACGGACTGATGGCCTTCTGGTCCGCGTTTCACGATGACCCCGATCAATCCGTGTTCGCATGCCGAACTGCGCTGCTTTGCCAGCAGGCAATAGCCGACCTGAATGCGTCCAACGCAATGGAAGGGCTTCCCAAGCTCGCTGTGCGCATCGGCATTGCGACCGACCGTGTGATCGTCGGCGACTGCGGCGCTCCGCCATTGCTCAACGATTACACGGTCATCGGCAACGGGGTGAATCTCGCGTCTCGCCTCGAATCCGCAAACAAGGCATTCGGATCATCCGTGCTTGTTGACGGCAACACGTTCAATGCCGCGAAACAGGCGGGGTTTCTCACTCGTCCGCTCGGGAAGATCATCGTCGTCGGCCAATCTGTGCCCGTCGCCATCTATGAGCTTCTGCCGCCCAATACTGATCCGAAACTCATCGAGCTCACCACCGAGGCTGTGAACGCATTCAACTCGCTTGATTTCAACGCCGCGTCGGCTGCATTCCTCAAGCTGTCCAATGCGTTCGGGCCGACCAAGCTGACGCAGCTCTATCTCAACGCGCTTTCAGATCATGAATCCCTCGCCACCGGCGTGCTTCGTCTCCGCGAAAAATAGTTCCCGAACGCCTGATTGTTCCGGGTGTTCGCACTCTGCGTGACCCAAAACTTCTGTGCTATCATCGACGATTTCGTGTCGCGGCTGTGTCCCAGAGCAATTTGTTTTCACAGAGTACAACACCATGTCTT
>DASZQE010000161.1:0-3059 GCA_035550175.1 Phycisphaerales bacterium
AGTTGCAGTGGGATCGATAGTTGGTGCAGATCAAGCGCAGGCGCAATTCGGACAGGCTGTGGGCTTCAACGAAATGATGCGGCCGAAATTCATGCGCCGCGACCTGGTGCTTTTTGAGGAGTATCTGAGTCTTGATGAAGCGCAGAAAGATGTGCTGAAGGCCCTGTACGACGACTATGAGAGCAGCTTCAAGGCCGGCCAGGATCGGTTCAAGGACCGCATGGCGGAGATGAAATCGCAGATCGACAACGTGCAGGACAAGAAGCGGATTCTTTCCGTGATTCTGACGCCATTCAGCCAACTGGCGACTGAAAACGAAGCCATGGCCAAGCAGTTCATGGATGATGCGCAGTTGATTCTGACGCCGGACCAGATGAACGAATGGCCGAAATTCGAGCGGGCGATGCGCCGCGAGAAGGAGATCAACGATTCGGAACTCGCGGGCGAGAATATCGACCTGTGCGTGCATATCCGCATGCTCAACCTCGATGCGGAATCCAAGCGAATGGTTGAACCAGTTCTGGATCAATATGAAATCGATCTTGATCAGGCTCTGATCAATCGTTCCAAGGCGGTGCTGGACACGCGGCCGGACCTGATCAAGGCGTTCAGCCAGGATGACTGGGACCTGTATGAACGCAGCCGGGAGAAGCACATTTCGTACCACGTGCAAGTCCGAGATGTGAATGATCGATACATCGATCTTCTGACCAACGCGCTGCCTGCGTCATACAAGGATCAGTTCCGGGAAGGCGCGCTTGAGGCTGCTTATCCACGGGTGTACCGTGAAACTCCGGTTCAGCGGCTTTTCAACGCGGCGGAAAAGCTGGATGGGATTTCGGATGACATGCGCAGCCAACTCTCGGCGTTGGATCAACTCTACCGTGGCGAGTTGCGAACCAAGAATGAGACACTGTTGGCGAAACTTCGGGACACCGATCCGAAGGATCTGAAGGATCGAATCATCTACGAAGCGGATCGATTCAAGAATGAGACCACGCAACGGCCGGGAGATTCGCTGCGTGATGCATTCCTTGAGCGGGATGACCTGGGTCGCCGATATGTTGAACAGGTTCACAAGCTGTTGACGCCCGAGCAGTTCGCTTCGCTTCCAGGGGCGAATCGGTTGCTCAAGGACCCGTCAGCGGACGATTCCAGCGGTCAGCAGAAGTATGACTCCAACAAGGTTGAATCTAAAGATCCAAACAGCACACCTCGCAGCAACAAGACGCCTGATGCAGCAAAATGACGGGCGAACGAGCGTAAAATGACTGGGCACGAGATGAGGTACACGGCCGAATGAAATCCGTTGAGGCATCGCAAATGACGGGCATGAACGGATCGACGGGGATGGCCGTCAACGGAAAGTCCATGTCAGATCAGGACACTGGCTCTGATGCTGATGCCGCGGCGATCAAGGCGCGTTGCAGCGCGCTGGGGATTGAATGGCTCGACAAAGCCCCCACTGCTGCAGCGGATGCAGTGGCGTTGATTTCCGCGGACGTCGCAGTTCGCCTTCGCGTGGTTCCGTTGCGAATCGAACAACATCGTGTGGTGGTTGCGATGGCGGACCCATTGGACATAGCTGCATCGGACGAAGTTGCAGCCTTGGCCGGCAAAGCGGTGCGAAGAATTGGAGTTGAGCGAGAAGAGTTCGGCGAACTCATGCGAGCGCACTACGGAACGACGGCGGCGCGAATCGCGGAAAGCCTCGCCGACCAGAGCGCACAAGCGGAGTCGGACCTCGAGCACAACATCGACGCGATTGACGCAGACGACATCCATCGGATGGCGGAGCAGCCGACGCTGATTAACCTGGTGAACCTGCTCCTGCTCGAAGCGATTCAGCTTCGCGCTTCGGACGTGCATATCGAACCGTTTGAGAATGAGCTGAAGGTGAAGTATCGCATTGACGGCGTGCTGGTGGAGCAGAAGCCGCCGCCGAAACATCTTCAGCCGGCATTGATCGGCCGCATCAAGATCATGGCGCAGATGAACATCGCGGAGCGATACGTGCCGCAGGACGGCCACATCACGCTGCGATTTGAGGGGCGCAAGGTGGACATCCGTGTTTCGACAGTGCCGACGCTGTACGGTGAAAGCGTCGTGATGCGAATCCTGGACAAGAGCAATCTGCCGCTTGAACTGGGATCGCTGGGCATGCGGGAGTCGCTGCAGAAGGTGATGAACAAGCTGATCGCCAAGCCGCACGGCATGGTGCTGGTGACGGGACCGACGGGATCAGGAAAAACAACGACGCTGTATGCCGCGCTGTCCAAGCTCTACGATCCGCGGAAGAAGATCATCACGATCGAAGATCCGGTTGAATATGAACTTTCAGGAATCAATCAGATCCCTGTGAACCCGAAACGAGGATTGACGTTCGCGACTGGACTTCGCTCGATTCTGCGACAGGACCCGGACGTGATCTTCGTCGGTGAAATCCGCGATCATGAAACGGCCGAAATTGCGATTCGGTCGGCTCTGACGGGGCACCTGATCTTCTCAACCTTGCACACCAATGATGCGCTGAGCTCGATCGGGCGACTGATCGATATGGGCATGGAGCCATTCCTGGTGGCGTCGGTGATGGAAGGCATTCTGGCGCAGCGGCTGGGGCGGCGCATCTGCAGCCATTGCAGAGAAAGCGTGCCTTTGTCTGAAGACCTGGGCCACAGACTGACCGCACAGGAACAGGCGATGTTCAACGGGCATGAATGGCGAGGCCGCGGATGCGAGGAGTGCAATCAATCCGGGTTGCGAGGACGAATGGGATATTTTGAGCTTGTGCAGGTTAATTCCGCACTGCGACGCGCGATTTCCGAGCGCCGCACAAGTGCGGAAATGATGCCGCTGGTGAGCGAATCCTTCAAAACCATGCGTCAGGACGGCTTGGAGCAGGCTGCGGCCGGCAAGACCACGATTGCGGAGGTTTTCCGCGCGACGCAAGATGCGGAAGACCCGGTCGTTTAACCTCGTATGCCTAACTTTCAGTACCAGAGCCTGACTGCCGCGGGACAAGCCCGAAACGGAACGCTGACTGCGGCGGACCGGATGGA
>DASZQE010000162.1:0-2172 GCA_035550175.1 Phycisphaerales bacterium
AATATCGCAGACCCTCCGCTTCGGCGGGCAAAACGAGTCGCCCTGTTCGTGTTGCTCCTTCAGATGGCCGCGCTTGGTCAGACCGCCTTCTCGTGGGAGGAAATCAAGGCGAAATTCGAAGCCGCAAATCCGACACTGAAAGCAGCTCAGCTCGACGTCGACGAGTCACGTGCCGCGGAGATCACCGCGTACCTGCGCCCGAATCCGGATTTCACATTTTCAGCGGACGGGGCACAAATCAGCCGGAACCAGGGTGTGTGGCAGCCATTCAGCGGAGTGGTAGAGACACCCGGCATCAGTTATCTTCACGAGCGCAGGCACAAACGCGGGCTTCGCCGCGACGGCGCCAGAGCATCCACCGCGATTGCCGAATCCGCCTCACTCGACCAGGAACGCGGACTATTGTTCACACTGCGCAATGCGTTTGTGGGAATTTTGCAAGCCAAAGCCGTTCTCCAAACGGCCCGGGAGAACTTGAACTACTGGGACCGAGAGCTCGATTTGAATCGCCGCCGCCTCAACGCCGGCGATCTCGCCCAAGTGGACCTGAACAGGCTCGAGTTACAGAGGGTGCAATTCGAGGCGGACTTTGAGACCGCCACCGTTAACCTGCGCACCAGCAAAATCCAGTTGCTGACACTGCTCAACGACCGAACACCGATCAATGGGTTTGACGTGACCGGATCGTACGATTTCAACGAGACAATGACGCCCTTGGAGCAATTCCGGAAGATTGCGCTGGAGACGCGGCCGGATTTGAAGGCGGCGAACCAGAGCGTGAACCTGGCCAAGATCAATCACCAGCTTGCAATTGCGAATGGATCGACCGATCCAACCTTCAGCCTCTGGTACTCGCATAACTCTTCGTTCAGTAACTCGTTCGCCAACGAGACCATGGGCGGAAGCATCAACATTCCGCTGCGGATCTTCGATCGCAACCAGGGGGAGAAGGCGCGGACGCAGATCGACATCCAGCGCAGCGAGCAGTTGAGGGATGCAACCCAAGCCGGAGTATTCAGCGATGTCGATTCGGCGTACTGGACTCTGGTGCAGGCCTTGAATCTGCTGAAACCTTACAAGGCGAAGTACCTGCCCCTGGCCGAGGACAACCGGAACAGGATCTCGGTTGCGTTTCGAAACGGCGGCGCCTCTCTGCTGGATTTTCTGGATTCGGAAAAGGCCTACCGGGATACACGACTGGCCTACCTCACTCTAATAGGCTCGTATTTAACTGCTGGCACGCAGATGAATATGGCAGTCGGCCGGGAGGTTATGCCATGAATCGTCCCCTCCTTCTCAAAACAACGTTTCTGCTGCTCGCAGGCATATTCGCGGTCGGCTGCGAACGGACGGTCACCGCACACGGCCCCGGCGCGGACGGAACGGGTCCGGTTCCAGCGAAAATCGAGTCCGACTTCGATTCCACCAATTTCAGAGTCGATCATCCGGAACGGTTCCCCGTGGCGGCCGCTGGCGAGCACACGACCGCGCCGGAACTAAACGTCACGGGTGTGGTTAGTCCCGATGTCTCACGTCAGGTTCCGGTTCCATCACTCGCCACCGGACGCGTGGTCGAAATCGATGTTCGCCTTGGGGACACTGTCAAAAAGGGCCAACTTCTTTTCAAGGTTCGAAGCACCGATATCGCAGGCGCTTATTCCGACTATCAGAAAGCGATAAAAAACGAACAGCTTGCGGTCAAGAATGAGCAGTTGGCCAAGATTCAACTGGATCGCGCAACGTTGTTATTTGAGGATGGCGCGATCCCGAAGAGTGCTTCAGAAACCGCACAGAACAACCGGGCCTCCGCGCAAACAGCGCTCGAAAACGCGAGAATCGATGTCCAGACCGCTACCGAGCATCTGAAGATGCTTGGCGGCGACCCAAACCGTGCATCGGGCACGGGCATCATCGAAGTGTACTCCCCCGTTTCCGGAGTGATTACGGACCAGCAGATTACCGACCAGTCCGGCGTTCAGGCTCTCACTCCGCCGAACCCTCTCACAATTTCAGATCTCTCGCACGTGTGGATCATCTGCGATGTCTATGAGAACAACCTGTCACAAGTACATGTCGGCGAGTACGCCGATATCCATCTGACGGCTTTTCCGGACCGTGTCCTGCGCGCGCGCATTGCAAACATTCTTCCGATTCTTGATCCCAATCTGCGCA
>DASZQE010000163.1:0-2159 GCA_035550175.1 Phycisphaerales bacterium
CGGAAAAATGATATTTCGCACGGTTTTGCCGTGCATGGTTTGAAACTCGATTCGTTCTCATCAGGATTTCTTCATGGCCAGTAAACGACACTTCGCTCGAATGAATGAGAAGCCCAAGTTTTCCACCCGCAAGCGCAACCGGTGCATGATCACCGGCCGTTCGCGCGGGTATTACCGCAAGTTCGGCATCAGCCGGATCGTGCTTCGTGAATTGGCGCTTCGGGGCATGATTCCCGGAATGCGCAAGGCCAGTTGGTGAAATGATTCTCTTTGCCCGTACGCTCGCTCGGAGCCTTTGAATGTCCAGACAAGACCTCACAGCAGATATGCTCACTCGAATCCGCAACGCTGTTCGCAACCGCGCCAAGACCGTGCAGTGCCTGAACAGCAAGTTGAATTACGGCGTGGCCGAAGTCCTCAAGCAGGAAGGCTACATCAACAAGTTCGCGGTCAAGGATGACGGCAAGCAGGGCGTCATCGACATCGACCTCAAATACGGTCCGCGCGGCGAGCAGGTCATCACGTCCATCAAGCGCGTGTCAACCTGCGGACGGCGAGTGTATTCGGGCGTTGAAACTCTTCCCGTTCCGTTGCAGGGTCTGGGCATTGCCATCGTGTCCACCAGCCGGGGCATTCTGTCCGATCGCCGCTGCCGGCAGGAGCGCGTCGGAGGCGAGGTCGTCGCCATCGTCACCTGATTTGTTTTTCGGAGTCGCTTCATGTCACGCATCGGCAAACAACCTCTTCAAGTTCCTTCGGGCGTCAAGGTGAATCTTGACCCGAAGACCCGCACCATCAACATTGATGGCTCCAAGGGCAAACTCTCGTTCAAGTACCGCCCCGAAGTCACGGTGAACTGGGCGCAGAACGAAAATCGCATCACCTGCTCCATTCCCAAGGAGCAGATGGAGAACGTCACGTACCTCGAGCTCTGGGGCACCACACGCGCCCGCATCAAGGGCATGATTGAAGGCGTCACCCAGGGCTTCACCAAGAAGCTGGAAGTGAACGGTGTGGGTTGGGGTGCCAAGCTGCAGGGCAAGACGCTCGAGCTTGCCGTGGGTTTCTGCAACCCCGTGAAGATCACCGTCCCCATGAGCGTTCAAGTGGCTGTGGAGCAGAACGTCGTCACCGTCACAGGCGCTGACAAGCAGGCGGTCGGTCAATTCGCAGCGGAAGTCCGCGCCGCGCGTCCGCCGGAGCCGTACAACGGCAAGGGCGTGAAGTACGCAGACGAAGTCATCCAGCGCAAGCAGGGCAAGGTCTTCGGAACCTGATTCATCGCGGAAAGGAAACGATTTTCCATGCAAGCACAGATTCGTAAAACCGTCCGCCGATCTCGTCGCAAGGCCGGCATCCGCAAGCGGGTGTTCGGACTGCCGACGCGCCCGCGCCTCACCATTTTCCGTTCCACGCGCCATATTTACGTGCAGATCATCGACGATCTGGCTGGCCGCACGCTTGCCGCCGCTTCGACCAATGAAAAGGCTGACAAGATGCAGCACGGCAGCAATCGCGCTGCGGCCACAGTCATCGGCAAGCGGATCGCGGAACGCGCCAAGTCCAAGGGCGTGTCCAAAGTCGTGTTTGATCGCAACGGGTTCCGTTATCACGGTCGGCTCAAGGCGCTGGCTGATGCGGCGCGTGAAGGCGGGCTCCAATTCTGATTGTCCACTGTTCTTTTCTGTTCCCTGATTTTGTGAAGTACCACCATGGCTGAGTTCCTCGAAGAATCGTCTGCACTCGAATCCGTCACCGTCGGCGTGTACCGAACGTCCGCCACCGTCAAGGGCGGTCGTCGTTTTTCCTTCTCCGCGCTGGTGGTGGTCGGCGATCGCCATGGCAAGGTCGGCATCGGCTACGCCAAGGCCAACCAGGTGCCCAACGCCATTGAAAAGGCGCAGAAGACCGCCAAACGCCGCATGTTTGAATTTCCGATGGTCGGCCGCACGCTGCCGCACGCCATCACCGGCAAGTTCGGCGCCAGCACAGTTCGCGTCATTCCCGCCTCTCCGGGAACAGGCATCATCGCAGGCGCCGCAGTCCGCGCTCCGCTTGAAATGCTCGGCCTGCAGGATGCGCTCACCAAGAGCTACGGCTCAACCAATCCCAAGAACGTGGTGAAGGCTGTGCTCAACGGTCTTGAGCAGCTTCGCACC
>DASZQE010000164.1:0-7109 GCA_035550175.1 Phycisphaerales bacterium
TCTCCAAGTGGTCGCCCCACGGCCGTTGGCCCGTTCTCATCGAAGGCGATGGCATGTTCGCCGGCATGTTCATCCGCCGCTTTCACCCTGCCGATGTCTATCGCCGCGAATCCATTGCCGCACCTCAAACCGCAAAAATTCCCGATCCTCAATCTATTCAGCGCGCAGTCGTCAATGCATGGGGTGGCAATCCTGCCGAATCCATTCCCGCCGCCTTCAAGCGCGCGGGCTTCATCCCCCAAGGCGTCATCTATCTCTCCACCGCCGACCCCGCCTGGACCGCCGGCGTCGCGCTCGCCGCAGGCCGTGGCGAACCCATCGCCTGGCTTGATGGCGACTTCTCCAATCCCAACGGCGAGCTCGATTCCAACGCCTCCAGAAGTCTCATGCAGACCGTCGATGACCTCGCGCAATCCACCGGCTACTCTTGGTCGCAGCTCGGCGATGACATCGACACCATCACCATCTGCCGGAACATCGCCGGCCGATTCCGCGTCCAGCTCCCCGGCCAGTCCGCCAATGTCACCGATCCCATCGCCATGACCGATGTCCTCGGCCGCACCAATCAGGGCAGCCGCTGGGCCATGTGCGGATGGATCTTCGGCGATGAAGTTCAGTCCGCCTACATCGCCATGTGCTCGCTCTTCCTTGATCGCGAAAACGTCGCGCTCCTCAATGGCCATCCCATCCAGCCCGGCTGGGATCAATTCGCCGCCGAAAAAGCCGCCGAAATCCTTCAGCCCCGCGGCTTCCACACCACTCAGGCCGGTGGCGACCAGATGCTCCTCGCAGCCTGGCAGCAGCGCAACGCCTTCGGTCTCACCGCCGATGTCACCGTCCTCAACAGCAAGGGCAACTGGGATTGGTTCCACCTCTACAAAGACCAGGTCGGCTACGCCGAAGACATTCCCGTCCTCAACGTCCCCACCGCCCTGCACATGATCCACAGCTTCAGCCTCCGCTACCCCGAAGATGAATCCACCATCGGCTGCCGCTTCATCAAGCACGGCGTCTACGCCTACGTCGGCTCCATGTGGGAGCCCATGCTCTCCGCTTTCGTCCCGCCCAAAAATCTCGCCGAACGCTGGGTCAACTGCGTCCCCTTCCTCATCGCCGCGCGCATGTGGGATGAGCAGGGCCAGGCCGGAACCGCCTGGCGAATCCAGACCATCGGCGACCCGCTCATGCTTTGCATCGAGCCCGCCAAAATCAAGAAGACCCGCATCGCGAATCCCACCAAGCCCGACGGCGTCAACGTCCTCGCTCGCGCCAAATCCCTCATGCAGGAGTGTCAGAAATCCGGCGACTCCCGCGCCTTCGGCGAAGCTGTCCGCGATCTCGTCCTCGTCGATCAGGACCAGATCGCCATCGCCCTTTGGAAAATCTCTCTCAAGCGAGACTTGGCCGATTCCTCCTCCCGCTTCGTCCTCGGCGCCCTCTTCCGCGCTCAGGATCGCGAGAACTTCATCCGCGCCTGGAAGGAGTCCGGCACCTCCAACCTCATCGCCCGCGACATGCTCTGGAGCATGTTCACCCCCAATCTCGCCGGCTTCATCGACCGCGACGCCGTTCAGATTCTCGCTTCAAACCTCCGCGGCCCCGATTACTTCATCGACGCCCAGCGGATTCTGCCGATCGCCAAAAGCACCCTCGGCCCTGCCGGCGCCCGCATGATGCTTCAGCGCCAGCTCGAAAGCATGCAGCCCAGCGCCTACCGCCAGAAAATCGCCGACCTCCTCGCGGTGTTTAAATAGCTGTCTTGCCTTATTCCACTTGCATCATTCATTTCTTGTGAATTCCGATAATCAGCAATCTTTTTCCTTCATCCTGCCTACTCTTCCTTGACTCTCCTCTCTCTCGCTTCACACTTCGCTTGTCAATCCGCGGGGCATCTCTTGTGTCGATGTGGGGCTTGGGGATATCCGGCGATAAATATGAAACCACGCTCAGCCCATCTCGGCGCTGTTTGTATGCTTCTCACCGTGCTGTGCGCTACTCTTCCCGCTTCCGCCCAGTGCCAGTACGAAGTCATTCCTATCTACGCGCCCCTCTGCAACGGCCAGCACTCTCCCGCCTACGCTCTTTCCATCAATGAACTCGGCCAAGTCTGCGGCTACTACACTGTCTGTGGAATCGGTGCCAATCGCCCCTTCATCTGGAAACCCCTTCCCGGCGATCCCGATCACGGAACTTTCACAACCATCCCCCTTCCGCCCGGCTTCACCAGCGGTCAGGCCAACGATATCAATGACAACGGCGTCGTCGTCGGCTACGGTCAGAAAACCGGCTTGGGTTTCCGCGCTTTTATCTACAAAGACGGTGTCTCCACCGAGCTTCCTCCCTTCCACGGTCCCGATGAACAGGGCTGGAGCAACGCGAACGCAATCAATAACGCCGGCACCGTGGTCGGTTATCGCAGCATCGGCAGTCGCGAAAGTCCCATCAATCCGAAGACCGCTTTCCTCTGGAATGAAAAAAATGGGTTTACTGATCTCTATCCCCTGCTCACGGGACCCAATAGCGAAGCCTTGGACATCGATGAAGACGGCACGATCGTCGGCTGGACTGGAATAGCTTTTCAATCGACCGATCAGGCGTTCGTCTTCAGGAATGGTTCAGTTTCGTACCTTCCCACGTTGCCCGGATTTGCCGGCGCAACCCCCAGGACCACAAGCGGATCATTTGTAGGCGGATCAGCCAACTTCCTCGTTGGCATTCAGTATTATCCGCGCGCCGTTGTATGGAGGAACGGTTTCATTCACGATTTGGGAATCTTGCCAGGTCACGATATGTCGACCGCTCTTGCCATCAATGATCGAGGACAAACCGTGGGTGTATCGTCTAGCTTGCAAGGCGACGCCACATTAGTTCTTTGGCTTGGCGGAGAGACATTCGATATAAATAATCTGCTATTAGACCCTAAAAACTTTGGCCTTGGCGCAATTTACGATATCAACGACCAAGGAATTATGTGTGGCTCGGGAATCGAATTCTTCACCCCTTCGCACATCGCGGTCGTACTTCGTCCGGTCAAGCATTCCGATGGCGATGTGAACGGTGATTGTGCCGTCAACATCGATGACCTCACCTCCGTCATCCTCGGCTGGGGAAAATCTCATGACCCCGCCGATCTCGATCAGGATGGCGTCGTCGATGCCCCCGACATGTTGTTGGTGATTGAAAACTGGTCCGTCTAGTCAGTAGGTTGAGCAACATGACCGCCGCACGAACGGTGCGACCAACCAGTGCGAATTCTTAAAGTAGGCTGGGCACCGCCCACCTTTGAACCGCTCAACGACTGAGCAAAGATGGCGATCAACCAGAGCCTTCAATCACTCTCCCAGGCGCTTCGCCAGCGCAGAAACCGATTCAGGTTCGCAACATGTTCTTTCGCATTGACACGCCCATTCTTTCGAAAGGAGGCCCTCACGAACCCACTTATGAAAACTGCTCCAGCGCCAGCTCGAAAACATGCAGCCCGGCGCCTATCGCCAGAAAATCGCCGATCTCCTTGAGGTCTTCAAATGAACTTTTGATGATCTGACATGCGGCGGTCTCTTCAAACTCTGTGAAATGAAGAACGAATAGATTTCATGCCTGCATATCGCTTTCATCTGCGTGCCGACTCGCTACGCTCTCATCGCGGAAGTGTTCCGGCTCGACTTCCCGATCCGGAACATGCTTTCGTTCAACGCGATGCAACAGTTCCCGGGACAAAAACAATTCGCCTTCACCATCGTCGATGACACCGACCATGCCACCGTTGCGCGTGTCAAGCCGATCTATGATCTGCTCTTCCGCCTCGGCTTCCGCACCACGAAAACCGTCTGGGTCTTGCCCGCCGATCCCGGCGCTCATTATGAAAACGCTCAAACCCTTGCCGATCCTTCCTATCTCGACTTCATCCGGGCTCTTCAATCCCGAGGCTTCGAGATAGCCCTCCACGGCATCCGTGGCTGCTCCTCCGATCGCGCCACGATTCAATCAGGCCTCACTCGCTTCCATGAATTGCTCGGCTACATGCCGGACATGCACATCAATCACGCCTACAACCGCGACATCCTCTATTGGGGCACGCACCGCTTTTCGCGAGTTCGTCGGTGGATGCATCTGTATCGCGGTCAGCCTGGCTCAGGTCTCGGTCACTTGCCGCGCAGCTCGCACTTCTGGGGCGACCTTGCCGCTCAGCACGTCCGTTACGTCCGCGATCGCATCTTCCGCAACATCAATACGCTCAAGTGCGATCCCTTCATGCCCTACCACGATCCGTCTCGTCCCTTCGTCAACGCATGGTTCTCCGCTTCCGATGGTGCAAACATCAGTAACTTCACACGCCTCTTGAGTGAGGAGAATCAAGCACGGCTCGAATCCGAAGGCGGAGCTTGCATCGTCTACACCCACTTCGGAACCAACGGCTTCCTCACCCGCGATCATCAGGTCCATCTGGAGGTCGTTCGCCTCCTCGAACGTCTCGCCTCGCGCCCCGGTTGGTTTCCGCCCGCAACCACGCTCCTCGATCATCTTGCACAAGGCTCGCCCGGCCGATTGACGATTCCCAAGCGCGCTGCTCTTCTTCATCATTCATGGGCCCGTTGGTGAACACTCCAGCATCCGCCGCGCACAGCCTTCCGCTTGATCGCAATCCGCCAGATTTCGTCATCATCGGCGCGATGAAAGCCGGCACCACCAGTCTGCACGACTACCTTTCCGTTCATCCGCAACTCTGCATGTCGTCCGAAAAAGACATCAGCTATTTCTCCGCGCGACATAACTGGCATCGCGGTCCGCAGTGGTACCGCTCGCTCTTCGCCGATCCCTCTCGTCTCATGGGTGAAACGTCCGTCGGGTACTCGCAATACCCAGGCACACCCGGTGTCCCGGAAAAAATTCTCGCCGCCAACCCCAACGTCAAAATCATCTATCTCGTCCGCGATCCCATCCGCCGCATCATCTCCCACTACATGCACAATGTCGCTCATAACCGCGAAACACGTACCATCGATGAAACGCTCGTTCGGCTCGATCGCAACCACTATCTCAACTCAAGCCTCTATTATTTCCAGCTTCAGCAATACCTCGCGCTCATCGATCCATCTCGAATCCTCGTCCTCGCCTCTGAATCGCTCTCCGCTGACCGCTCTGCTGTCCTTCGTCGCATATTTTCGTTCCTCGGCGTTGATCCGCACTTCACCTCGCCGAACTTTGATCGTGTTCTCCACGAAACCCGCCATCTCCGTCGCAACACTGCGCTCGGCAGCCTTCTCGACCGTGTCCCGCTCCTCTCTCGCCTCAAGACCCGCGTGCCCTTCACCGGCCGTGCTGTTCCGACGCCCGTACTCTCAAAGGAAGTGCGAATCCGCCTCGCACGCGCATTGCGCGACGATATCACCGCGCTTTCGAAATTCACGGACGATTCCTACGCAGCATGGATAACTTATGATAATGCCATCACAGAGCTTCTAAGCGGATGAAATGTGCGGACTCCGCTCGTCGCTCACTCCACCGGCGACGGATCATTCGCTCGCGCAAGCGCCTGCACGTTCCCCATCGGATCAAAGATCATGATCCCCAATCCATCGCCCGCGCCAAGCTGAAACGCCCCGCCCTTCGCCGCGCCGGCATCATCAATCGCAATCCCGCCTTCGTTGTAATCTCCGCGATTCATCTTCTTCGTTGCGATTGCTGACGCCTGTTCATCTGAATTGAAGGGGGGATCGGAGAACGCCCCGAGTGATAGTTGCACACCCGAACCCACGCTCACGTGCCCGCTCTGCGAAGCGCAGCCGAAGCACACCAACCCCGCGATCAGCCCGCAGCCCGTCAACCCCGTGCGCGCAAATGTCTTGAAACTGATCGAGAATTGTGAACTGATGGAGAGCATGTGCGCACCTCGCGGATCATGGAATTCAACAAAACGACCGCTCGTCACCCTCGTTATCGTCGCGCATCTCCAGCCAAATCACCGCAACTTCGAGGAACCACGCAAACCGCTCCCCCACGCCGATACGTGAAGCACTTCAAATTGAGTCCGGATGTCCTCGTCTGAGAAGAGTTACGGGATGTTGATCTGAGAAGATGGGGTGAGTGTGTCCACCGCCGATGCGCGGATAACCGGAATTGTCGGAAGTTGCGCGACTTTGTTTGAAGCTCCGCGACCCTCTTCGCTTGACATGTGCAAAAAACCGGGCGACGGTACAAGTACGTCGGAGTCTCAGGAGGACAAAAGATGGCGCAAAATCAGTCCGGTCGCGCGCACAAGATCTTCGCTTTGTGCGCCATGGCGTCCTGCGCCGCCTGGCCCTGGCTGGTCGCAAACGCCCCCGGTTCCGGCCGGCTCAGCGACGATCCGCCCGCACAAACTCAGCCGAATTCCGACGCAACCCAGCCCAACGTCGATGATCCCGCCGCTTCGCAGCCGCAAACCGCAACAACTTTGCGCAAAGAGCCCGGTGCGCTCGCATCCGACGGCCAGGCCTTCACCATCGGCGGATTTGACCTTCGCTATCTCCGCCAGCATCCCCAGCATCCCGCCATCGCGGAGCTTTTGAAGACCGACGTCGATCTCGGGTGGACGTATCAAGGCTACGTTGCGCCGCGCGAAGGCGTGCCGACCGTGCGCATCTCGGTCGGCGATGCGGAAAATCGCGAAACGGAAGTGTACTACGCGAGCGCACTGCAGCACGTCCTCGAGGCCCTTCGCGACCGCTTAAACAAGGATTTTGGATTGATGGGCGTGTATGTCGCGCCGGATCCGAAAGATGTCGATGCATCGGGCAACGATCTGCGCGCGCCGTCGGATCGCGTGATGAACATCGTGATCAGCACCGCGATCGTCACGGACATGCGCACGCTCGCCTCAGGCGAACGTGTGAGCGAAGACGGACCGATCACGCCTGAGGATCGGATCGACAATCCGGTTCATCGGCGGATTCTGCTGCGCAGTCCAATTCAGCCGTTTATTCCGCCGACTGATGTTGCGAACAAAAGTATTCTTGAAGCGAACAAAGATGACGCTGCGCGAGCGGCGCGTGCGGACTTACTTAATAAGAACACATTGGATGATTACTTATATTTTCTAAGCCGGCATCCGGGACGGCGAGTGGATGCTG
>DASZQE010000165.1:0-3526 GCA_035550175.1 Phycisphaerales bacterium
GAAAGGCGAGCTTGGAAGGATGTGGAAAGCGGTGCCTGACTCGGTTTTCCAGTACTGAATATGAAATCCGAACCAAATCCAAAAAGGAGATGATCCAGCGACTCGGTCACATTGGATATGGCTATCAGACCTGCTGACAGCACCCACACAAGGTCTCAGGATTCCCCCTCAGACTGAGAATAATGCGGAGCGTGCCCCTGACAATGCAGTTCTCAGCAATCCGCGCGGAATCACGACATCCTCCCCGGTGATGCCCGCCGATGGTATTTCCGAGGCCGCTGTGGCCCAAGCATCGATTTCTCTTTCGAGGAACTATCTCCAATGTCGAACACGAACACCCCCACGAAGAACACCAACACGAACTGGAAGAATCCAAACAACACCAACACACCGACCAATTGCAATCACAAGCCCGGTGAGAAGTGCGGTACGCCGACCGGCACGCCGACGAACACGCAGAACAAGCCCTCTCATCAGACTCCCAAGGGCACCAATCAGTTCAAGAAATAACATTCTGAACTGATCGTTCAACGATCACCCAGAGCCGTCGCGTGAATGCGGCGGCCGTTTTTATTTTTGGACTTCTTCGCGATCATCAATCACAACATTGCGAGCAATTCGGATGTGTAAGTGCGATCGGGAATATTGGACAAGTAAAAACGCCATGGGAGAAGAAGGTTATCCCACAGCGTTCTCAATCCGTTGAATTCCATTGTCAATCCGCTTGCGGAGAATCGCTATGAAGAACGAACACGAAGGTCGTCTTCAAGCGGAATGTTCGCACCGCGGATTATTCCCGCGTTCGGTTACGGGTTGGCGGGAGGTTCCTTCCGCGTTTCGGTTTCCTCTTTCTTGATCGTGCCATCGGGCGAGCGTGTGGTGGTCTGCTCTTTGGTCTTCACGGTACCGTCAGATTCAGTCTTTTCAGATTTGGAACTTGAGATGGTCTTGTCGCACCCGTTCATCACGCTTGCACCAAGAAGACCAACACAGATCGCACTCAACACTCCAGCGGTTCGAACCTTCATTGGTCACTCCTTATCAACCGAGCATTTCAAAGATCCGCTCAGCCCCGTATTCCTCAACTTTGTTATTCGCAAGACCCATGAATACATTTCGCTGGAATCCTGAGCTTTCCGTGAACAGCGAATGAAGTCTCTGTCATTGCGAACCCCCCCCAGCAAATCCATTTGAAGGAAGACTTGCTCATGTTCACCAGGATCGCCAAATGGTCATCGAATTCACTGTGATCCAGTGGAGGTCGCAGCAGGTTGAACAGCGCTTAATCAGCCCTATGAAAGGCCAAGGGTTTTGGCGGGCATTTTGACTTTGTGAACCGATACACTCTCCGCCCATGCACCCATCCACCATCGGCCCATTCACGATCGAGCGCGAACTCGGCCGAGGCGGCATGGGGGTGGTTTTTCTGGCACATGACACGCGGCTGGATCGTCAGGTAGCGATCAAGGCGCTGCCCGAGGAACTTGCGAACGACGCGGATCGACTGTCACGATTCCAGCGTGAAGCGAAAGCGCTGGCTTCGCTGCATCATCCGAACATCGCTGCGATCTATGGACTTGAAGAAGCCGGTGGACGCCAATTTCTCGTCCTTGCGTACATTGACGGGGAGACACTCGAAGCCCGGCTTGGCAGAGGGCCGTTGGCTCTGGAAGAAGCGATTGATGCGGCCAAACTCATCGCTGAAGCATTGGAAGCCGCGCACGAGAAGGGCATCGTCCACCGAGACTTGAAGCCGGGCAATGTCATGGTGACCGCGGAGGGCGCGGTCAAAGTGCTGGACTTCGGCCTTGCGCGCACCGCAGAGGGCGCGACTTCGACGACCCACTTGTCAGTTGCGCCCGCCTCCGACTCGCCAACTGTGATCTCTCCTGCGCGCGTTCACTCGCCGACGATCCCGGGCGCGATCATGGGCACGGCCGGGTACATGAGTCCCGAACAGGCGCGCGGCAAAGCGGTCGACAAGCGCAGTGACATCTTCTCGTTCGGGTGCGTTTTGTATGAAATGCTGTGCGGTGTGCAGCCGTTCGGCGGGGAGACGGTGACCGATTCACTGGGCGCGATCCTGCATCGTGAGCCGGAGTGGTCGCTGTTGCCGCCGCACACACCGACGCGCGTGCGCGAGTTACTGAAGAACTGCCTGGCCAAAGACCGCCGACAACGATTGCACGACATCGCGGACGCGCGCCTGGAACTCGAACGAGCCATCAGCGGACATGAATGGTCAGCGGAGGTCGAACGTGGTTTGGGCGCGAAGCGAAGCTGGAAGGCTCTCGTCGGCGTGATATGTGTCGCGGTGGCACTCGCCGGTACCGGCGGGTGGCTGCTTGCGTCGAGGTACTCGCGGGCAGCGCCTGCGGCTACGGCGCAGTCATTCCATGTTTCGACGGCTGTGTCGGCCAAACCCGAATTCAATAGTGTCATGGGCATCGCGCCCGATGCCCGATTTGTCATCTACAGGGCGTCGCCGTCGAATACCGGCGAAAGCACCAAGCCTGACGGGGTGCTGGTGGTGCGCCGGCTTGATTGAGATGAGACAAACATCATTGAAGGAACCGAGGGGATCATGGGCGCTGCGATCTCGCCGGACGGGCGCTGGGTGGCATTCACCGCCGCGAAGGATCGAGCGCAGAGCAGGGTCACGCTGAAGAAGATGGCGCTGGATGACGGGCGGCCGATCGAGTCCGCGGAGACGTTGTGCGAGTTGGCCACGGGCGGGTGGTACTCACTCTGCTGGTCATCGACTCGTGAAATCGTCCTTGCGGCGGATTGGCAACAGACGATCTTTGCAGTGTCGGCAGGGGGAGGCGAGCCGCGTGTGGTGCTGAAAGACGAGCAATCGAAGGGGATAGACACGTGGGGTGAGATTCGACCGCTGGTGGCGGGCAAGTCCATCCTGGCGAGCCGTTGGGCGCTTGTGGACAAGACGATCAAGGAGCGAATCGAAGTTGTCGATCTCGCCAGCGGCGAAAGAACACCGCTGCTGCAGAACGCCGGGTCGCCGCAACTGGTTGCGGACGGGTACCTAATCGCGCGAAGAAACCCGAACACTCTCATCGCGGCTCGTCTTGACCTGCGCACACTCAAGATTATCGGCGAGCCGATCACGGTCTTCAGCGGTGGCAGTCTCTCCGGGCGATTCTCCGTTTCCAACAACGGCACACTGGCGATGACGATGGGTTCCGGCGACAATTCCGGGCGCCGGCTGATGTGGCTGGATGAGCAGGGACAACCGCGCCCGGTCGATACGCCACCCCGAGCGTATAGCGGCATCGCGATCTCGCCGGATGGCGCGCGTGGTGACGAATCTGGAATCGTCGAACATCGCGGAACTGCCGACTGATCTCTGGATACAGGATTTGTCACGGCGCACGTTCAGCAAACTCCCGACGCAGGGAGGATCGTGGGAGTTTGTGTGGAGCAACGATGGGCAGCGCATCACGCATAGCACTGTGACGCCGGAGGGGTTCGCGATCTGGGATCGGCGGGTGGATGGATCGAGCGAGGC
>DASZQE010000166.1:0-11418 GCA_035550175.1 Phycisphaerales bacterium
CAACAACAACAGTTTCACCGCGCCGGGCACGGTGTCCGTGCTGCTCAACAACGGCGACGGCACATTCGCAACGGCGGCGGCGTACCCGGTGGGAACCGATCCTCGGTCGGTGATCATGGGTGACTTCAACAACGACCATCATCTGGATATCGCGACGAACAACCTGGTGAACGGCACGGTGTCGATTCTGCTCAACAACGGCAACGGCACGTTTGCGACGCACGTGACGTACAGCGCGGGAACATCCGCGGCGTTCGTGGCGGCGGGCGATCTGGACGGAGACGGCGATCTTGATCTTGTGGCGGCGAATCCGGGACCGGGTACGGTCAACGTGCTGCTGAACAACGGGCTTGGGCAGTTTCCGACGAAGGTGGCCTACGGCGTGGGCGAGAATCCGGTCGCGGTCGCGATCGGGCATCTGAACGCGGACAGCGCGCCGGACCTTGCGGTTGCGAACTCAAACGACAACACGGTGTCGATTCTCTTGAACAACGGGAACGGCACGTTCGGGACGCACTCGCCGAAAGCGGTCGGCTCCACGCCTGAAGCGACGCCGGAGATCGCGGACCTGGATGGCGATGGTGACGGGGATGTGGTTGTGCCGAACCTGCTGGGCGGGAATGTGTCGGTGCTTCTGAACGCAGGCGGCGGAGCGTTTGCTCCGCACGTGGATTACGGCGCATCGACGTTTCCGCGCGAGGCGGTGGTGGCGGATCTGAACTCGGACGGCTCGCCGGACATCGTGGTGGCGAACGAGTTCGGAGGGAATGTGTCGGTGCTGCGCAACAACGGCAACGGCACGTTTGCCACGGCGCTTTCGTACGGCGCGGGATCGAATCCGCGCGGCGTGGCGGTGGGTGATGTTGACGGCGACGGCAATCCGGATGTGGTGGTGGCGAATCGCGGGTCGAATGATGTGTCGGTGCTGATCAGCACGTGCCGGGATGCGAACGTGCCGGGCGACGTGAATGGGGACGGCGTAGTGAACATTGATGATCTGACGGCCGTGATTCTTGCGTGGGGAACATGCAAGGGATGCAATGCAGATATGAACAATGACGGCAACGTCAATATTGATGATCTGACGGCGGTGATTCTCGGCTGGACGTGAATTACGGCTGTGATGAATTGACGATGGCTTGCGGGGGAGGACGCGAAGTCCTCCCCGGCATTGCTTTTGCGAAGTGCGGTGTGTGCAAGTCTGCATTGAATGCAGGAATCGAACTCATGGGAGCAATCGCTCTGCGAGGAGTTTTCATCGCGGGGCGAAGTGGTGGAGCGGTACACTGGAGGGATGATCCGGCGGCCGGTGATGAACATAGTGAAACGAATTGTGGTGTTCGCAGCGCTCGGGGCGGTGGTGAATGTGCTGGTGGCGTGGGGGTGTGCGGTGTACTGCGATCCGTACAACTTCGTAGGTGAGCCGGTCATTGCGTCCGAGGACTCCGACTTCCCAGACTACTTCGTTATGATTCACGAGGTGCGAGGCGCCACGGTCGTTTCGATCTGGGGCACAGCGGGTTCGGATTGGTTAAGACCACCAAAAGCGCAATCTATTGAGAGCCTGCTCCCAAGCTGGGCGGACCGGCGAGAGCTCTTCACATTCAATTCTCAGGTCCTTAATGCTAGAGGGTGGCCGATGCTGAGCATGTGGAGCGCGATGGAATCGCCACAGATTGCCAAGTATTCATTCAAGGTGCATGGCGGCTGGGAAGTTCCCGGTATGACGGGTCACCAATTGGGGTGGATGATTGTGCCGCGCGTGATTCCGAGACGTGTCATCTGGAAGGGACTTGTTGTCAATACATTTTTCTATGGCGTAGTGTTGTGGGTTCTGTTCGCAGTGCCGTTCGCGATACGACGGATGATTCGGAGGAAGAGGAATCTGTGCCCCCGTTGCGGGTATCCGGTGGGAGTGAGTGAAGTGTGCACGGAGTGCGGGAGAGAAGTGAAAGGCAATCTCACCTGCGGGCAGCGGCGCGACGCTTTGTGAGAGCTTCCTCAAAGAGCGCGACGTATTTCTTCACATGGACATCAAGCGAGTATTCATTCACAGCGACTTCGCGGGCTGTGCGGGCGATCTTGGAATGCAGCGCGCGATTTTCAAGCAGCGAGGCGATGCCGTCGCGGAGGTCATCGATGGATTCGGGGATGGCGCGGTAGCCGGTGACGCCGGGGCGGACGAGTTCGCCGCACCCGCCGATGTCGTAGCTGACGAGCGGGATGCCGCAGGCCATGCCTTCGAGCAGCGTGAGCGGCTGGTTCTCGGCGCGGCTGGGAAGCACGACGACGTCTGCGGCGTTATAGATGATGACTTTCTTTTCATCCTCGAAGACGTAGCCCGTGGGATGGGCGTTGAGGCCGGAGGCTGCGGCCATTTCGTCGCCTCGTTCACCCATGAGGAGGAGCATGGTGTCGGCGCGAAGCGCGGGAGGAAGTGAGCGAAGGGCTGCGATGAGGAGGTCGGCGCCTTTGCCGCGATTGTGCAGGGCGACGGAGACGAAGAGGATGATGCGCTTGTTCTGCGGGAGGCCAAGCTCAGCGCGGCAGGCGGCTTTATCGAGCGGTTTGTAGAGATCGGTATCGACAGGGTTGGCGATCTGGCGGATGTCGTGATCCTTGAGCATGGATTGGCGGGCCATGTCGATCATCCATCGCGAAGGCGCGACCACTTTCATGTCTGGCGATTTGCGATAGACGCGACGCTTGAGCTTCCATTCCCACGCGGTGCGGTCCTTGGGCACGGGTGGATGGACATCGAGATAGGGGCATTGGCCGCAGCCGGTCTTCCAGCGGGTGCAGTCGTAGCTGTTGGAGCAGTGGCCGGTGAGATTCCACATATCGTGCATGGTGCAGATGATGGGTTTTCTGCGGGCGAGGCGCGGGAGAGCGAGGTAATTGAAATACTGACTGTGCCAACCGTGAATGTTGACCACGTCGGCATCGAGAAAAGGCTTGAACTTCGGAATCTTGAAGGTGGACCAGCAATGAATGTCATTCATGCCGATGCGCCAGGTGATGGAGCCGAGGAGACGTTCGGCGAGCGGCGCGGTGGGAAGCGTGATGATGTCGGGGCGATCGAGGGCGCGCTTGCGGCAGGCGATGATGGATTCGTGGCCGGCGCGGAGCAGGCCGGTGTGGAGACGCCACATCGCGGTGACTGCGCCGCCTCCGTGTTCGCGGCCGTGTTCATGAATGAGGAGAACCTTCATCGGTGGTGTAGTTGAAATTGAAGGCGATGAATGATGGAAGTCATCGGCAGATGAGGTGTGTATGGTGGATGGAGGAGCAGTAAAGAGGAGAGAGGCGCGTGGTCTGATAAGATCATAGGGGAAGGGATGCGGGTGAAGGCGAGACGAACCTCAGCCGACGTGTGGAATTGCGCGGCTGTGGTTTGCGACTTCGAGGCCAAGTCACCCGATATGAAGCATGGATTGAAGCCCATGCAACCAAATGAGCATGACGGCCGAGACGGCCGTCCCACTGAGAAAGGCATCACAAGCGGACGCCTGTGCCACCCAAGAGATGATGACAGAGCCATTGAACATCGGAGTTGCTGGCACGGGCTTTATCGGGCGAGGGCTGGTGCATGCGCTCATGCATTGCACGGACATGCGGGTGGCGGCGATTCTGACGCGGCGGCCAGTGAACAGCATGGGTGATTTTCCGCGGCGGGAACTAGTGACGAACTCGGTTGATGAACTGATCGAGAAGAGTGATTTGATCGTGGAATCGACGGGGGACGTGATTCATGCAACGGAGATCGTGGAGCGCGCGTTGGGCGCGGGCCTGCCGGTGGTGACGATGAACGCGGAGTTCCACGTGACGACGGGGAGTTACTTCGTGAATCGGGGGTTATTGACCGAAGCACACGGCGACCAGCCGGGCGCACTAGCGGCGCTGCATGAGGAGGCGACGGGATTCGGGTTCAAGCCGGTGGTGTATGGAAACCGCAAGGGATTTTTCAACGCGGACCCGGGTGAGGAGGAAATGCGGAAGTGGAGCGTGAAGCAGGGCATCAGCATGGAGCAGGTGACTGCGGCGACGGACGGCACGAAGATTCACATTGAGCAGGCGCTGGTGGCGAACGGGTTGGGCGCGGACATTCTGGTTGATGGATTGGCGGGGCCGACGTGCGAGACTCTGCACGAGGGCGGCGTGATGCTTGCGGAGCGAGCGGCGAAACATGGAAGGGCGATTGCGGATTACGTGGTGGCAGCGAAAGCTCCGGCGGGCGTGTTTCTGACTTGCACGCATGAAGCTGTGCAGGCGGCGGCGTTGGAGTATTTCAAGCTGGGCACCGGGCCGTACTACACGCTGGTGCACAACTATCACTTGTGTCATCTTGAGATTCCCAAGACGATTCGGCGGGTGCGCGATGCGATGCTGCTGCACGGGAAGAACGCAGCGCAGCGCGGCGCGGTGCTGCTGAACAATTCGGCGAAGCCACGGATCGGCGTGCGTGCGGTGGCGAAGCGGGAGATCAAGAAAGGCGAGAAAATTGCGCGGGGAATCGGGTCTTTTGATCTGCGGGGACAGGCGTTCCGCATGGATGGGCCGGCGGGCAGAATGAAGGAAGAGGGCTTTGCGGACCATGTGCCGATCGGATTGATATCGGAAGCGGTGATGACGAGAAATGTCGAGCGGGGACAGGTGATTTGCGAGACAGATGTGGACTTGCCGGAGAGTTCAGCGTTGAATGCGTGGCGACGAATTCAGGTGGGGATTTTTTCGGGTGGGGCTTCGGCGGCGGGGGCAAGTCGCCGATAACTGAAAGCGGGAACGGGTTTTCATGCAGAAGGATTCAAACGACATGCCGAGCACAACGGTTGCAGCGCCAGCGAAAACGATGACACGGATCAAGCCGGTGGTTCCGCCGAAGGGCGGGTCGGCGAAGCGGACGGTGTGCAGGACATGCGGGTCGCCCGATCTGCATTTGTTCCTGGACCTGGGCGTGACGCCGATGGCGAATGCGTTTCTGACTGAGGATGACTTGCGCAAGCCTGAGCCGAAGTTTCCGCTGTCGGCGCATTACTGCGGGAACTGCGGATTGGTGCAGGTGCTGGATGTGGTTGATCCCTCGCTGCTGTTCAGCCACTACACGTATTTTTCTTCGGCGAGCAAGCCGATGGTGGACCACTTCGCGGAGGTGGCGGCGGACCTGCACAAGACGTACCTGACCGATCCGGGCGATTTGATTCTGGAGATCGGCAGCAACGATGGAATCATGCTGAAGAACCTGGTGGGCAAGAGCCGGCTGGTGGGGATCGACCCTGCGGACAACATCGCGGACATTGCTGCGAAGAACGGCGTGACGACGATTCCGCGGTTCTTCAATCCGCACAACGCGAGCATGATCCGCGAGCTGTTCGGCGGGGCGAAGGTGGTGTTCGCAGCAAACTGCTTTGCGCACATCGATGACATCGACGGCATCATGGAAGGCGTGACGAAGGTGCTGGACGATGACGGGGTGTTCGTGTTTGAGAATCACCGCTTCACGGACATGGTGAAGAGCAAGTGCTTCGACCAGATTTATCACGAGCACCTGTGCTTCTACACCTTGCGGCCGATCGAGCATCTGATGGATCGCTTCGGGATGCGGGTGATCGATGCGCGGACGATTCCTACGCATGGCGAGAGCTTCCAGATTCACGCAGCGCGCAAGGGCAGCAGCTATGCGGAGAAGCCGAGCGTGGCGAAGGTGCGCGCGGAAGAGGCGGGCATGGGATTGAATGACCCGAAGACGTACACGAAGCTGGCGAAGGAAGTGGATGAGCTGTGCAAGGCGATGGTGAAGATGCTCAAAGACTTCAAGGCGCAGGGCAAACGGATCATCGGCTACGGCGCCCCCGGAAAGGGAAACACCCTGCTGAATTACTGCGGGATTGATGGGAGCATTCTGGAGTACGTGGTGGACACCACGCCGATCAAGCAGGGACGTTACACGCCGGGGACACATATTCCGATTCGCTCGCCGGAGGTGTTGAAAACGGACACGCCGGATTACTGCTTGTTACTAAGCTGGAATTACGCAGATGCGATTCTGAAGAAAGAAGAGCCGTTGCGGAAGCGTGGGGTGAAGTTCATTCTGCCAGTGCCGAGGTTGGAGGTGGTGTGAAGGAAATTGCACGGGCAGAATGCCCGTGCCACCAAAACACGCGTCAGCAAGAAAGAAAATGACGGACGGGACGCCCGTCCCACTGAAGAGTCAGTCGCCGAGGACTTTGGCAATTCGCTCAAGGCCCCACTCAGCTTCTTCCTGAGTGATGACAATCGGCGGCGTGATGCGGATGACCTGCTTGGCGGTTTCCTTGCACAGCACGCACTCCTTCAAAAGCAGTTCGACGAAATGGTGCGCGTCGCCGGCCTCGGGGTGGACCTCGATGCCGTTGAGCATGCCGCGACCACGGATCTCCTTGATCTTCCTGGACTTGATGGCGCGGAGATGTTCACGGATCCACTGGCCGGTTTTCTCAGCGCGCTCGGAGATTTTCTCATCGCGCATGACCTTGATGACCTCGCGGGCGACAGCCGCACCGAGCGGGTTGCCCCCGAAGGTTGAGCCGTGATCGCCGGCTTTGAAAACGGAGAAAATTTCGCGCGAGGAGAGGATGGCGGAGATGGGGTACACGCCGCCGCCGAGAGCCTTGCCGAGTGCGAGGATGTCGGGCCGAGCCGATTCGCCATCCCATTGCCAGGCGAAATCTTTGCCGGTGCGGCCGAAGCCGGTCTGGACTTCATCACAGATGAAGAGCACGTTGTTCTGCTTGCAGACCTGGGCGCATTCGCGAAGATACCCCTCAGGCGGAATGTGGACTCCCCCCTCTGCCTGGAGCGGCTCAACCAAGAATGCACATGTGTTCTTGGTGATGGCGTTCTTGAGGGCGTTGAGGTCACCGAAGGGAATGAGCTTGAAGCCGGGCGTGAGCGGGCCGAAGAAGTCCTTGTATTGCGGCGTGGAGGACATGGAGATGACGGTAGTGGTCCGGCCGTGGAAGTTGGCGGTACAGGCGATGATTTCAGCCTGATCCTTGGCGACGCCCTTTTTGAGATAGGCCCACTTGCGCGCGGTTTTGATAGCGGACTCGATGGCTTCCGCGCCGGTGTTCATGGGGAGCACCTGCTCGAAGCCGGTGAAGGCGCAGAGTTCCTGAGCCATAGGGCCGAGTTGATCGTTTTCAAACGCACGGGAGACGACGGTGAGTCGCTTGGCCTGGTTGAAGAAGGCGTCCATGATGCGCGGATGCTGATGGCCGAAGGACAGCGCGGAATACCCGGCGAGCATGTCGAGATACTTGCGGCCTTCGACATCGTGAACCCACACGCCGTTGCCGGTCGTCAGCACTGCGCGCAGTGGATCGTAGTTCGGTGCTGTGAATTTGTGCTCGAGTGCGGCGAGCTCAGCGTTGGTGTAGGTGCGCGTGGGGGCGGCAGAAGCTGAACGCGACTGTGCAGTTGCAGGTGTCTGGACGTGGGTGGTCATTCTTCACTCCGGGAAGGTTGAGGGCATCGCGAGATCATTGCGCGGCAGGTTGCGCACATCAATATCGGCATTGTGCAAGAAAGGTGAGCGTAAGCACGTGGGTTGATGGTGGCAACCCCGCATTTGCGCGCATTTACGCGATGTTTGCGGAAGAATCGGGGGAATTCCTTTCGCGTCGGGGCGGGGAGAACTCTTACAATCCAAGCGTGGAGATTCCCCAGTTACTCATCCAGGCGGGCGTGATCACACCTGAGCAGGCTCGGCAGGCCGAAGAAGAGCAGGCTCGGACGGGTGAGCGCGTTGACCGTGTGCTGGTGCGGATGGGGCTGGCGAACAGCGCGGCAGTGCTGGGGGCGATCGCTGAGCAGTTCGCGATGCCGATCGTGGACTTGAACAGCATGGAGGTGGCGGAGGATGTGCTCAAGGCGCTCCCGCCGAAGTTCGTGTTCAAGAAGCGGTGCGTGCCGATCGCGCGAAACAACGGCACTTTGCGAATCGCGACGGCTGATCCATTTGAGCTGACGAGTTTTGATGAGTTGCGGCTGGTGACGGGATTGAGCATTGAGCTGGTGCTGGCGGATGAACGCGATGTGAGCAAGTTCATCCGCACGCATTACGGGGTGGCGGGCGACACGCTTGAGGCGCTGGCGGAGGGCTCGACGCCGCAAACTGTAGAAGTCACAAGTTCAACGGATGCCGATGAAGTTGAACAAGCACAAGAAGCGAGCGTGATCCGCCTTGTGAATGACCTGATGTTGGAGGCGATCAAGGAACGCGCGACGGATGTGCATATCGAGCCCTATGAAGATCGATTGATCATTCGGTATCGCATTGACGGGCTGCTCACGCATGCAGGCGTGCCTGCAACGGTGAACAGGTTCCGCAACGCGATCATCAGCCGACTGAAGATCATGGCGAACCTGAACATTGCAGAGAAGCGCAAGCCGCAGGATGGTCGCATTTCGCTGCGCGCGAAGGGGCAGGAGTTTGACCTGCGCGTGTCTGTGATTCCGATGCTTTTCGGCGAAGGCGTGGTGCTGCGAATCCTCAACAAATCCACGATCATGTACAAGCTCGAAGACCTGGGCATGGACGGGACGCTGCTTGAGCAGTGGGATCAGTTGATCGACCGGCCGCACGGAATCATTCTGGTGACGGGGCCGACCGGTTCGGGCAAGAGCACCACGCTGTATGCATCACTGCAACGTGTGGTGAATGAGGAAGTGAAGGCGATCACGATCGAAGACCCGGTGGAATATCACGTGGACGGCGTGAACCAGATTCAGACGCAGGCGGAAGTGGGGTTGACGTTTGCAGCGGGATTGCGGGCGGTGCTGCGGCATGACCCGGACATCATCATGATCGGCGAAATCCGCGATCTGGAAACGGCTGAGGCGGCGGTGCAGGCTTCGCTGACGGGGCACCTGGTGTTCAGCACACTGCACACGAATGATTCTGCAGGGGCGGCGACGCGATTGCTCGACATGGGCGTTGAACCGTTTCTGGTGGCAAGTTCGCTTGAAGGGGTGCTGGCTCAACGACTCGTGCGACGAATTTGTCCGGAATGCAGAGCCTCGTATCAGCCCGACCCCGCGGACTTTCCGCCGGACTATGAAGTGGTGAAGAGCGTGGAATATTTCAAGGGTTCGGGCTGCAGGGAGTGCAGACAGACGGGTTATCGGGGACGTGTGGGAATCTACGAACTGCTGACGATCACAGAGCCGATCCGGGAGATGATTATTGCCCGGGAGGCGGCATCAAGGATTTCGCAGGCAGCGATCGACAGCTGCGGGATGATGTTGCTGCGACAGGCAGGGTTTGAGAAAGTCCGGCAGGGGCAGACGACGCTGGCTGAGGTCGTGCGAGCCACGCGACTTTGACATGAATGGCGGGATATTGAGCATCCAACGGCAGAATTCATCCGTAGGGCTCATTTAACGCCAGTTTGCTTGACGTTGGGGGCCAGAAACGCGAAACTGGGCGGGTTCTGCATCACAAAGGCGGTCGCGAAGAGTCCGGTGAGGATTCCTGAGCGGTTGTCGACAGTTTTTCAGGTTCAGATTGGAGTACTTCCATGGCGGTTCGTTCAGGCGCCGGCACCGGTGTAGTGGTTTCGCTGATTGTGTTCATTCTGACCAGCGTGTTCCTGCTGGTGCTGTGCATTGTGTTCTACACAGGCAAGACGAACGAGATGGAAGAGCGGATCGCTGCAAAGCGGGCGCTTGATCAGTATGTCAGCAGCTCGCAGCGGAATTCGGATGAGTACAAGACGTACGAGTCGAACGCAAAAGCCAACAACATGTCCGTGAGCGCGTACCTGAGCAAGCAGTACCAGGACCTGATGAAATTCGTGGATGCGGACCCGAATCAGACGGTGTCGATGGCGAAGGACCGTTTCAAGGGGCTGGGTGTCGATAACGACGGTGTGATCCGCACTTCGATGTCTGACCTTTCGCACAAGTTGAAGACTGCTGAGACGGATCGCGACAACCTGCAAACGCAGCTGAACGACTGCAACGCAAAGGTTGCTGAGAAGGAAGCGCAAATTGCGCAGATGAAGAAAGACAATGAAGAGGCTCTCGCGCAGGTCGGCCAGCAAGTTGAGCCCATGACCGATGCCAACAAGATTTACAAGAATCAGGTTGATGCTGCGGTTGCGGGCATCGAGCAGGCCAAGGAGCAGATGAAGAGTCGGTATGAATCGAGAATCACCGACCTTTCCAATGATCTGGAGAAACTGAATCAGGAGCGAGTGCTGCTGATCGGCCGACTGAACGAGCTGGAGCAGAAGGTGAGCGCGAGCCGGATCAAGCCGACGTCGCCCGACCTGCTGGTGGACGGACACATTATTGACGTGGCAGGTTCCCACGATCAGGTGTTCATTGATCGCGGCAAGAATGATCGCATCGTGCTTGGCATGACGTTCGAAGTGTATGACGAAGCGCGGAATATCGTGCCTGATCTTCGGACGAATGAGGTGGTGCCCGGCAAGGCCAGCTTGCAGGTGATTCAGGTCGGCGATACGTCATCCAAGTGCAAGATCACGCGGGCAACCGCAGGTCGGCCGGTTGTGAAGGGCGACATCATCGCCAACGCGGTGTATGACCCGAAGTACCGCTTCAAGTTCCTGATTCACGGCACATTCGACGTGGATGGCGACGGTCGGCCGACTTCGCAGGAAACTGAGTATCTCAAGAGCCTGGTGATGGACTGGGGCGGAACCGTGGTGACCGGCGAGACGATTCCCGGCGACCTGGATTTCCTGGTTCTGGGCGTGAAGCCGCCGATGCCTCCCCCGTTGCCGACGGATGCGACGGAAGTGCAGATCAACGATCAGATGCGGAAGCGCCGAGCCGTGGACGTGTATGAGAGCCTGATGAAACAGGCGACGGATGCACAGATCCCGGTGCTGAACGCGAATCGCTTCTTCATTCTGATCGGACACACCGGCCAGTGATTTCGGGCATGTTTGCGTCGGAAAGTCGTCAACCGGAGGCGGTTGAGCCTATCCTGCGCACCTGAGAAATGGCGAAGAAGCGATCGAAGATTGTTGACTGGATGCAGTACGTCGCGGCGCGTTTCGCGTGCGGCGCGTTTGGCTGCCTGCCGACCGCCATCAATTTCGAAATCGCAGATGCGGTCGCGGAACTGTTCTACCGTTCAAACAGGAAACGCCGAGCGAGGGCATTTGAGAACATCCGGCTTGCGTTCCCGGACTGGTCTGAAGAGCGCGTTGAGCAGGTGGCGCAGCAGAGCATGCACCACATGTTCCGAATCTTCATGGTGGAATCGATCCGCATTTCACGAATCATCAGCCAGGAGACGTGGGCCCGGCACATGAAGATCGGATCAGTGGCGCCCATCATGCAACTGCTGGCGAAGAACACACCGGTGATATTCATCACGGGCCACTGCGGAAACTGGGAACTGCTGGC
>DASZQE010000167.1:0-2494 GCA_035550175.1 Phycisphaerales bacterium
TCAAGCACAGACACAGAAAATCCGAATGAGGCACCTGACACAGCGTCGGGCGCGAGAAGCATTGGTTCTGTGATCCATTGTTCGCCATCGAGGTGATACACATAAACCTCGCCTCCTGTGCCAGCATTATTCGCTCCGACGAATCCAAACGAATCGTTGATTGCGACTGAAGGGCCGTACCCTTGAATAGTCGGAGGGCCGTAAACGGTCTGCGTGCTCATAACTTGGCAGTCGCCAGCGCCCGCGAATGCAACGGGAGTCGGTGCGAAGCACGTGAGCGTTGAGACGGCAAGCGTGAGTGGTGAGACGAACGATGCGACGCGATGAGTAATGGTCATGGCAACTCCTGGCATATGTTCAGACACGATTCTCCGGAAGGGCGCGGTGAAGAATCAATCGTGTATACACGGCACTCGGGAGCCGAGTTTCATTCCGTGAGAGATGATGAAGAAGAAAAAATATTTCGCGCGTGAAGTGCGTGAGGTGCGAGCGATGATTGCGGGCCATGCTGGACAAATCGCGCAACGACAGCGCGCGAAGACTGTGAGAGCATTCGCGCGCTGCGGCGAACAATGAACGCAACAATCGCGCACTCGCGCGGAGGCGAGATTGGTCTTGTGTAAAGAGAGATATGCAGGTTTCGGAGCGATCTTGCGCGGAAAAGAAAAATATTTTGAGGATTGTCAGAGAGAGAAGGGGCTATCCGCAAACAGCCGGCGGCACGAGAACACGAAGATCATGGGAGAAGCACACAGCGCCCTGCGGAACGCTGTGTGGCACCGGGCAAGAAAATGGTGGGATTCCCAGAGCCTCATCCCACCCTACAAGAAAACAATACGGGCATGACGGAAAGGTGCATGGTGGGATTTGCAAAGCCTTATCCCACTCCTACAAGAAATAATCAGAGATTGCCGCGCCGGGATTGCTCAAGCTCGAGAGCTTCGAAGAGGGCTTTGAAGTTGCCCTTGCCGAAGGATTGCGATCCGCGGCGGCAGATGATTTCGAAGAAGAGCGTGGGGCGATCCTGCAGGGGCTTGGTGAAGAGCTGGAGGAGATAACCCTCGTCGTCGGCATCGACAAGGATGCCAAGGTCGCGGATCTTCTGGTGGTCTTCTTTGACAGCCTGGTGGCCATGGTCGGTGAGCATTTTGTTGACGCGGGCCCAGACCTGATCGTAATAGGCATCGGGAAGGGAGAGGAAATCGACGCCCCGAGCGCGGAGGGCGGCGATGGAGTGGAGCTCATCATCGGTACGGAGGGCAAGGTGCTGCACGCCGGGCGTGTTGGTGTGCCAATCGAGATATTCCTGCACCTGGGATTTCTTCTTGCCTTCGGCGGGCTCGTTGATGGGCATTTTGATGAGGTTGTTGCCGGAGGCCATAACCTTGGACATGAGTGCGGAGTATTCAGTGGCGATGTCCTTGTCATCGAAGTGCTTGAACATGGTGAACTCGAGGACGTCTTCGTAGAACTTGACCCAGTAGTTCATTTTGCCGAGTTCGACGTTGCCGACGAGGTGATCGACAAACTTGAGGCCGCAGGGGTGATTGCGGTTGTATTCGTTGATGGCGAGGATGGAGGTGCCGAGGCCTGACTGGGGAGCGCACCCTGCGGCTGGCTCGCAGCCGACTCCGCCATCGAGGCGCTTGAAATGCGGCATGAATGCGCCGCCCTTTTTAATGTTGGGGAGTTCGTAGCCGCCGGTGCGGGAGACGAAGGTGTGGACACACTTGCCGTAGGTGCGAATGGAGGCGGTGGTGACGGAGCCATGCTCGTCCTTGAAGGTGCGGGGTTCCTGAGCGGACTGGGCGCCGTTGGAGATGGCTTTCTCCCAGGCTTTTTCGGCGTTGAAGACGGTGAAGGCGACGTCTTTCACGCCATCGCCATACATGGCGACTTCGAGCGCTGCGGGATGCTCGGCGGTGAGGGCGGTGGTGAGGAGGAAACGGATGTTGCCTTGCGTGAGGAGGTAGTGTGCGGCATCGCGCGAGCCGGTGGTGAGATCGTTGACCTGCTCGATCTGGAAGCCGAAGCAATGGGCATAAAAGAAGGCGGCCTGCTTGGCGTTGCCGACGTGGAAGCGGACGTGATCGACATCGATGAGCTGGAGGGGATCGGTTTTGGAGGAGGAGTGGAGGGAAGGAGCGGATTGGGCAGTGGTCATCGAAGGCCTCCAAAAATGGGGAGCGTGGAAACGAACTATTCTAGGAAGGTTGAGAGGAGGAAGGAATGGGGAGCAGGGGATGCACAACTTGATGGTTGAGGTCCATTCAGCCAAATTCAACATATCGGTTCACCCACCCCCTCGCCCCCTCCCTCAGAGGGAGGGGGAAAGGGCCACAGATTGTTTGGCAAAGGGAGATATGCAAAAAGGAAAAACGCCGGTCGCGGGACCGGCGTTTTCGAGTGACATTCACGGAGTGAAGTCTATCAGGCAACCTTGCGGAAGCGCTTGGTGCTGCCGGTGCGGTTAGCGTACGCGGCGAACTTGTAG
>DASZQE010000168.1:0-2119 GCA_035550175.1 Phycisphaerales bacterium
TAGATCCGCGAGCGCTTCGGGAGGCGTACCTGGAGGCGCTGGCGAAACACATTGAGGCCATTGAAAAGGGCGCCCGTTCATTCGGGTTTGATTACATCCGGATCGACACGCATGAATCCGTGGGCCCGACGCTGGCGTACCTGCTCGCTCGCCGCAACGCATTCATCAAGCGGAGCAAGGTCGGATGACATTCACAACCGCATCTCTTGCTGTTGCGGGACTGGTCGCGGTGGCGATTCCCATCCTCATCCACCTGCTTTTCCGGACTCGCCGCAAACCCGTTCAATGGGCAGCCATGCGATTTCTGCTTGAGGCGTTCAAGAAGCATCGCAAGCGCATGCGCATTGAGCAACTGATTCTGCTTACGCTGCGGTGCTTGGCGCTGGTGCTGCTTGGAACCGCACTTGCGCGACCAATTCTGCAAGCGGCGGGACTATCCAGTCTCGGCGCCTCCCGCGCGGTGTTCCTGGTGATCGACAACAGCCTTGCTTCATCCGTCACGCTCGGACAGGATCCTTCCGCGCTTGCGAAAAGCGTGCAGCAGGCATCGACGATCGTCGATGCATTGCAACCGGGCGATGTGGTCAGCATCATCACCACGGCGCAGCCGGCGCAAGCGCTGCTCACACCGCCATCGGCCGACCACCCCGGCGTGGTGAACGCGCTGAACAAGATCACTCAGCAGCAGACGCCGGCGGATTTTTCCGGCGCTTTTGATCTGCTTGCGCAACACGTTCATGATGCCGCCGAGTCACATCCGCACGTGCTTGTGTATCTCCTCAGCGAATTCAGAGAAGGCTCGGCGAACCTGTCTGATTCGCTTCCGCCATCACTGAAAGATCTGGGGACAAACGTCACCCTTCTCGCAGCGCCGCCCGCCCAAGCTCCTGCCGACAATTTTCAGATCACAAGTGTTGAGCCGCTTCGCACGCTCGTGCTGCCGATCGGACAGACCGCAGCCACGCAAGTCGCCGTGCATCTGTCGCGAACGGGCGGGGATCTTTCACCGGCGATTTCGCGTGTTGAGCTTTCGGGTGAAGGCGTCACGCGAGTGGAGCCGCGCACCGTCAAATGGCAACCGGGACAGACCGAGACGTCCGTCGAGTTTTCACTGACGCTGCCGCAACAAAGACAGAGCGAGATCGGGCTGACCGCGGCGATCGAGCATGATTGCCTTGATGCGGACAATCGGCGCAACACCATCATTGACGTTCGTCCCAAGATTCGTGCGGTGCTTGTGGATCGCCGGGAGTTCGGGCTGCAGCGCAGCATCGATCAATTGACACCGGGACAATGGATTCACTTCGCGCTTGAACCGACAGACAAGAGCCCGGTTGACATCATTGAGGTTGAGCCCGCAGCGCTGACCGGGGCGGATCTTCGGATAGCGGACATGGCGGTGCTGGTGCGGCCGGACCTGCTCAACGATGTGGGCTGGTCATCGCTCAAATCATTTGTGGATGACGGCGGGCTATTGGTTGTGCTTCCGCCCACGCAGGTGAATGTTCATCAATGGACAGATCGATTCACATCAGAATTCTCTCTGGGGTGGCATTTCGGACTTGAAACGGTTGATCACCCAGACGGGGAGCCGCTTGCGGATCGGCAGCCGGCCGGCGAACTCACGCGGCTAATTGCCAGCGACCTTCCTGATCTTGTACGTCCGGTCATGGCATTCAAGACATTGCCGGTCGATGCTTCCGCAACACAGGCGCAGACGATCCTTCAATTTGCTGACGGCTCGCCCATGCTCATTGCGTCAACAGGAACCGCGTCAAACGAGCAGGGGGGCACAGAGGGATCGGACAACACGACACCATCAGCAACACCAGCCGCAACCGCACCATCCAATGACCAGCCATCGCGCGGCATCGTTCTATATCTGGCGGTCGCCCCGGAACTTGACTGGACCAATCTGCCGAGCAAGCCGCTGATGGTTCCGCTTTTTCAGGAAATCGCCCGGCAGGGCCTGGGGCTGATTCGTCAGTCGCTTCGACTTTTTGTCGGAGATCAGCCACGCCTGGCGGTTCGCGCAGCGGTTCATCACATCGTGGATGCATCAGGGATGCGGATCAATCTTGATCCATCGTCGCGTCTCGTGCAGCCGATTCCGCATGAG
>DASZQE010000169.1:0-1665 GCA_035550175.1 Phycisphaerales bacterium
GCGTGCTGCTGCCGCGCGGCTGCACATGGACGTTGAACCCGATCGTGGAATCCACGGAACCCTGCGCGATGGCATTGTGAGAGAGCGCGCCGTCTTCCGCATCACGCCACGTTCCTTCGGCACCGCCGATGCGCTTGCTGCCCGTCGCCCAGTGATCAATCCCCGATTTTCGCTGGTCTGATCCGTTGGCGAGGAAGTAGGTTTCATCTTTGTAGTGAACCAACCCTGATAGCGAAGGGTCGTAGTTCACCGTGTCGCCGACGGGCGATCCGCTGAGCGAGAAATCGTGGTGAAAGAAGACTCGAACATCGCGGTGTCGGTTGTGCAGGTCCGTGACCACCACTTTCCGGAAATACACCGGCGACCAGTAGTCCACCGCATCATTGCAGGTGAGTTCCAAGCCGAGGCCTTCGTGCCGCAATGTCACCTGCGTGATCATCGTGTCCGGCTTGTACTTCAGGCTTCGGTGCCACGCCGGATCGCTGGCCCAGGCGAATTGCCCGTCAGCCCATACGCCGAATCGCTGCGGCTGACCGTCGGTGTGATTCGGCATGCCGACGCGGGGATAGTAGATGTCGCGCACGCGATAGAGATCATCAAACGTGACGAGCAGTTCGCCGTTGCCGACTGGGATATTGCGTGCCATGCGAGTGTGAAAGTCCGCGAACAAGTGACAAGGAAGAAGCGGGTCATTTCAGTATCGGCACATGGCGTGGGCGCCATCGGTGGCACATCACGCGGGCAACATCAGGATTTTTGCTGATCGGCGAACTGTGCGGGTCATGCCGGACAGCGCGGTTATGCCGGCGTCATCAGTGTCGCCGGCGGAGGGGTTGTGGACCCCAATGCTGAGATGCGCTGCGTCATGTCGCCGACGAATCGCACACGGATGCCGAAATTCTCGCCAACCTTGACGGCTTCGCCTTGTCCCACGGGTTTGTTGTTGATCAGAATTTCCAGTTGATCGTCCGCAAGCTTCGGCAATTCAATAATCGCTCCGGGCAGAAGCGCCAGCACATCCTTAACAGGCATGGTGCGCTCCGCGATCTGGACAATCACGGGCACCTGAAGCTTCATGATGGATTGAACGTCGGCCGGCATGGCGCACACCAGTTATCGGCTTGCGCGCGGGTCGAAATTGAGCATGATCATCCGAACATCCGTTCCGGAGATCGACTTCCCATATTTCCATCAAATTGATGGAGAAATCCCGCAATTGGGGATTATCCACCGCCGCCGAGCAAGCTCTTCACAACCGCCATGCGGACAGCCACGCCGTTGGTCACCTGTTGAAGAATGACCGATCGGTCCTCATCATCCGCAACGTCGGCATCAATCTCCAAACCCAGATTGATCGGACCGGGGTGCAGGACAGGAACGCCTTTGGCCAACCGCTTCGCGCGTTCGGCGGTCAGACCGAACATGGTTTTATAATCGCTCGCAATGGCCGCGCCCGCGCCGATAGCGATCATTCCGCCGGATTTTGCACTGTCTCCGCCATGGCGCTCGAATTGCACTCGCAACATGATGATCGCATCCAGCTCGCCGATCACCTCGTCCAGATTGTGTGAAACCACCACTTCGCCGCGTTCGGGCTCCTGTTTCACAATCCGTTCGAGGGTCTTGGGCACAAGCGTCGGCGGTCCCACAAGCACGACGTTTGCT
>DASZQE010000170.1:0-5713 GCA_035550175.1 Phycisphaerales bacterium
CTCCGAGGACGATCCACATTCATTTCATATCCGCAACATTGGCACTGAACCATGACAAACTCCTCCCGACGAATCCCCTTCATCCAATTCTTCCGGATCACACCCCGCATATTTCACACCAGCCGAAATCCGGCCCAAAAATGAGCAAAGGCCCCGTTTCCGAGGCCTTTGCGGCAATCATTCAATTCAAGTGCGAACCTTTACACGGTACCGACGCCGGCCTTCGCCCCCTTGCCGCTCGGTCCGGTCGGCTCGGGCCCGCCCCCCCCGTTGCCGCCATCATCGTTTCCGCCCGGTTGATCGCTGCCGCCTTCGGTGTGGCCTGCGCCTTCCTCGGACTTGAAGTACAGGTGATCCTCACCTTCCTTTCGCGTCACGATGATCTTGTCGCCCAGCTTGAATTCGCCTGAGAGCAGAGCCTCCGCAAGCGGATCCTCGATGTACTGCCCCAGCGCTCGTCGCAGCGGTCGTGCGCCGAAGTCCGGGTTGTAGCCCTTGTCGATCAGGAAATCCTTCGACGCCTGATCCAGCTCCATCACCATGTTCTTCGTCTTCAGCCGCTCGCGAACCTTCGCCAGTTCAATCTCGATGATCTTGTACAGATCATCCTTCACCAGCGGACGGAACACAATGATCTCATCCAGGCGGTTGATGAACTCTGGCCGGAAGAACTTCTCGCACTCGCTCATCAGCGCCTTCTTGATGCGGTCGTAATCCACGACCTCCTGACGCCGGCCGAATCCGAAGCTCTGGCCGCCCTTGATCAGATCCGCGCCGATGTTGCTCGTCATGATCAGAATCACGTTCTTGAAGTCCACATGACGTCCGAAGCTGTCTGTCAGCCGGCCTTCTTCCATGATCTGCAGCAGCATGTTGAACACGTCCGGATGTGCCTTCTCGACTTCATCCAGCAGCACCACCGCGTACGGACGTCGGCGGATGCGCTCCGTCAACTGCCCGCCCTCTTCATAACCGACGTAGCCCGGAGGCGCGCCGATCAGTCGGCTCACGTTGTGCTTCTCCATGTACTCCGACATGTCGAGGTACACCATGGCGTCCGCGTCGCCGAACATGAATTCCGCGATGCTCTTCGCCAGCAGCGTCTTGCCCACGCCCGAAGGCCCGAGGAAAATGAAGCTGCCCATCGGCCGCTTCGGATCTTTCAATCCGCTGCGTGCCTTGCGGATCGCCCGCGCAACGGCCTTCACCGCCTCGTCCTGGCTCACCACGCTCTTGTGCAGTTCATCTTCAAGCCGCAGCAGGCGCTCGCTTTCTTCCTTTTCCAGTCGCGTCAGCGGAACGCCCGTCATCTTGCTGACCACTTCAGCAATGACTTCCTCGTCCACCACGCCGTCAACTTCGTTCATGCGCTCGCGCCAGGTCTTCTGCACGCGCTCTTTCTCCGCACGCAGCTTCTCAGCGCGATCCCGCAGCTCAGCTGCGGTCTCATAGTCCGCGTTCTTCACCGCTTCATCCTTCTTGATTGAAAGCGTCTCGATCTGCGCCTCAAGCTCCGCCAGGTCAGGCGGCTTCGTCATGCTCTTCAGGCGGATCCTCGCGCCCGCTTCGTCAATCACGTCGATGCTCTTGTCCGGCTGCACGCGGCCCGGGATGTACCGACCGCTCAGCTCTACCGCGCTTCGCAGCGCCGCATCCGTGATCTTCACTCGGTGATGCGTCGCATACCGCTCGCGCAATCCCTTGAGAATCTCCAGCGTCTCATCCGCTGATGGCGGCTCAACCGGAATCGGCTGGAATCGGCGCTCCAGCGCCGAATCCTTCTCGATGTACTTGCGGTATTCATCAAACGTCGTCGCGCCGATGCACTGAATTTCTCCGCGCGCCAGCGCAGGCTTCAGCACGTTGCTCGCGTCGATCGCGCCTTCCGCGCCGCCCGCGCCCACCAGCGTGTGCAACTCGTCAATGAACAGTATCACGTTCTTCGCACGGCGGACTTCGTTCATCACCGCCTTGATGCGCTCTTCAAACTGCCCGCGATACTTCGTGCCCGCGACCATCATCGCCAGGTCGAGCACCACCAGCCGGCGGTCATACAGCAGGTCCGGCACATCATGTGAAATGATCTTCTGCGCCAATCCTTCGACGATCGCCGTCTTGCCCACGCCTGCTTCGCCCAGCAGTACCGGGTTGTTCTTCGTGCGTCGGCACAGAACCTGAATCAACCGCTCAATTTCATCAGCGCGACCGATCACAGGGTCCAGTTCGCCGTTCTTCGCCAGTTCCGTCAGATCGCGCCCGAAGCTGTCCAGTGCCGGCGTTTTGCTCTTGCGAGCCTGTCGGGGCGAAGACTGCCCCGTTGAGCTTTCCGCCGTTGCGCCCCCACCGCTCGGTGCGCCTTCGCCCGGCTCGGTCGCCCCCTCGTCACCCTCAACGCCCGCTCCGAGAAGGTTCAACACCTCCTCGCGGACTTCTTCCAGCTTCAATCCCAGATTCATCAGCACCTGCGCCGCAACCCCGTCATGTTCTCGCAGTAAACCAAGAAGCAGGTGCTCCGTACCCACGTAGTTGTGGTTCAGATTTCGAGCTTCCTCGATGGCGTATTCAATCACCTTCTTCGCACGCGGCGTCTGCGGCAGTTTCCCCATGGTCACCATCTCGGGACCAGCCTTCACCAGCTTCTCCACCTCGAGCCGCACCTTGCGCAAATCAATGTCGAGATTCTTCAGCACATTCGCACCCACCCCCGAGCCTTCCTTCACAAGGCCCAGCAGGATGTGCTCCGTCCCGATGTACTCGTGGTTGAAGCGCTGCGCTTCCTGGTTCGCCAGCGCCATCACTTTCCTCGCTCGGTCCGTCAAACGCTCAAACATGAGAGGTCTCCTTGATCGGCTTCACGCCGTCGTGCTTTGCTTCTGCCCAACTCTAGGGGCACAGGCATTCATCTTCCAACGTTTCCACGCCTTCCGACGAATCTCCTGCCTCCATCAGGACGCAACACACGTACCATTTATTCGGCCCGCTGCAGGACCTGCATAATAAAATCCTGCTTTCCATCGCATTCTGGAGTGTCGATTGTCGCATGCGCACCGTTTCGACTGTCATTTTGGCTGTGCTCCTGCTGATAACCTCCGCGACTGCCGATGTTCGTGTTGACCCGCCCCTCCGCGTCCAGTTCCGCCTCGCCGATGGCATCCGCATCACCGGCACCCTCACCTCTTGGAATTCCGAGTCCTTCGACGGATCATTCGGCACGCGCCGCTGGCTCGCGCTCGACCCCGATGACCTCTGGAGCCTCTATCGCCGGGTGATGAACCAATCCTCATCCGACGATTGGATCAACCTCGGCCGCCTGTTGCTGCTCTCAGCGAACGCGCCGAAATCTGCATCGCAAAACGCTCAGTCCGCGTTCCGCCGTGCGCGCGAAATCGATCCGCAGAATGCTCCCGCTGCAATTCAGTCTGTGCTGGATGAAGTTGATGCCGCTCACCAATCTACCCGCGAAACTCACCAGGCCGCGCTTGAACAGCAGCTCGCCACCATCTCTCCCGAAGCCGCTGAATATTCCTCCAACCCCTGGCCTGCACTCAGTGCCAACGATCAGATCACGGCTCTCGCCAGTGTCCTCTTGCGCTCCGAAACAATGCTTCGCTCGCAAGGCCTTTCTCTCAAAACCGTCCAGTCTCCATTCTTTCTCATCTACTCTGATCTTCCTCCATCACAGATCAATCTCATCTCCGCCGACCTCGATCGCGCTTACAAAAACCTCGCCGACCTGTTTCAGCTTCCTGCCGGCGCAAACATCTTCTATGGCAAGGCCGTTGTCTTTATCTTCCGCGATCCCGACCGCTTTCACCTCGTCGAGACTTCTCTCTTTCAACAACTCGTGCCCCGCGCCGTCACGGCCGTGTGCCACCCCGGCGACCCCGACTTGGCCTCCGTATTCATCTGCGCCACCAGCCCCGATCCCTCCGCTCCACCCGCTTCAGCGCCTGCTGCCACGCAAAATGACTCTGAACCCGCACCCGCCTCCGCTCCCGGCTTCTACGAACCAGGCGCATCATCAAAAGTTCTCCCTTCGGAGACTCTCGATGCCGACCTCTGTCGCGCAGCAATCGTCCGCGAATCAGTCCACGCCTTCTTGCACAGATACCGCTCCCCTAAACGCCTTCCCGCATGGGCCAACGAAGGCCTCGCTTGGTACATCGCCGAAAAATCCATGAAGAGTTCGCCCGTGGACAAATTGCTCCGCGCCCAAGGTCGAAAATTCATCCGCAGCGACGGTCCCGTCAGTGTCATCTTTGATGTCACCTACCAGGATCTCGCAACCGCGCCGGCCCCCGGATCAAGCAATGCCGTCAACACATCCGCATCGCCTGCGCCTCCGATCGCAACCGAAAATCCCAACTCCCATCACACCCGCAAAGCCGGCGAGCTCTCGCCCGAGGAACTCGCCCGAAGGAATCTTCAGAAATGCATCGCCGCCGCCAACCTCCACTCCGTCGGCTACCTCGCTGTTGCGCTCATGCTGCAAAACCAGTCTCAAGGCTTCGCAAACTGGGTCAATGCCATCAAAGCCGGCAAGGATTGGGAATCCGCGCTCGCCTCCTCCTTCGGCACGCCCCGCGAACGTCTCGCAGACATCGTCACGCAGTATTTTCGCGTGAACGACTGAGGGGCTCACCTCCGTAGTTCCGTTTCATCGCATCATTGCCCCCAGCTCAGAATCACCGCCGTCAAATCATCGATATTCACCACGCCATCTCCTCCTGCCGGCGAAATGTCTGCAGCACATCCCCGACACCTTCCCCACGCCAATATCACTTCCGTCAAATCATCAATATTCACGTGCCCGTCGTGGTTCACATCGCCCGGCGCAAACTTCACCGACGGAGCAATCTTCCGAATGCGATGGTTCGACCGGTCCGAAAGAAACACGTGCTGATCCGCATTCACCGCGATGCCGCTCAGGTTGTTAAATGCGGCCAGCAACGGATCGCCTCCATCGCCGGAGAAACCACCGGTGCCGGTGCCGGAAATCACGGTCGCCATGCCGCCTTCAACCTTCCACACGCGGAAGCTGGCGGTGAGGATGAGTGCGCCGTTCTCATCCACCGCGAGGTCTGTGAGCGGGCCGAGGTTCAGATCGGTGGCCACCCCGCTGGTTGCAACGGTCGTCCCGCCGCCCGCCACCGTGGTGATGATGCCGGTGAAGCCGTCAATGCGGCGGATGCGGGCGTTGGTCGCACGATCGAGAATGTAGAGATTGCCGGATTGATCAATTGCAAGGCGGCGGGGGCTGGAGAGGCTGGCGGACGTTGCTGGTCCGCCATCGCCGTTGGAGGAGGGGAAACCCGTGCCGCAGATAGTGGTGATGATGCCGGTGGAGAATTGAACGCGGCGAACGCGGAAATTGCCCGTATCAGCAATGTAAAGGTTGCCGTTGACGTGGTCGACCGCGACGCCTTGCGGAACTAAGAGACGAGCAGCCGTAGCTTGGCCGCCGTCACCTGCGAAGCCGCCCTGGCCGTTGCCTGCACTGGTGCCGATGATTCCCGTGTCCCATTCAACTACTCGTATTCGATGATTGACTTGGTCGGCGATGTAGATACTTGCATTGGAATCCACAGCGATGCCGACAGGCGAGGCGAGTTGAGCGAGCGTGGCAAGGCCGCCATCGCCGCTAGAACCGAAGGTGCCGTTGCCGGCCACAGTGGTGATGATGCCGGTCTGGGCGTTGACCTTGCGGATGACG
>DASZQE010000171.1:0-1762 GCA_035550175.1 Phycisphaerales bacterium
CGCCTTTCGGTCCGGCTCGTTGTACACGCCGATCTCAGCAATGTGCGGTTGGCTTGCGCTTTTTCGGATCGTCAATCGCACTTTTGCGGCGCTCACGCGCTGCAATGTGTGGAGTCGTGCGGGAGAAGTGCGTGTGTCCGCCAGAATTTCCCGCCAACCCGCGCCATCCCACGCTTCCAGCTTGTAATGACTAATGCGAGATGTCTGATAGTCCGGCCAGCGACCGATCGGTTCGGAAAATGCGAATGTGTTGAATGACACGAGCTTGGATTCCGCGCGCTGGGAGCCCGTTTGCAGTGGAGCCGCAAGTTCGATTTCGACCCATCCCTCGGTGAATTCAGAGGGTAAATACCAGGAATTCCCGAAATCGCCGTCATTCATCAAGTCCGGACCGTAGGTGTCATCTGACGAAATCGCGTGAATTGGCTGGTCTTGCGCGATGTTGTGTGTCGTTATGACCACGGAAGGCTTGATTGTCGGAATTGCGGTCGGAGGCGATGTGCGGAGAAGATCACCGATTTCAGAGAGTTGCGCGAGGATGTTGGGCGCAAATTCGCCGTCTCGATTCGGCGCTGCGTTGCAGATCAGGTTGCACGAGCGTGCGTTCTGCGCGCGCAGCCAGCGATTCACCACTTCATCCGCGGATTTCAAAGGCCTGCGCTCATCACCTTGCTTCCAGAACCAGCCGTCTGTCAGCGTGACGCAGGATTGAGCTGGAATGTGACTCTCTTCCGGGAGTTTTTGCCCCGCATTCTGCTCAAAGGCCTTGATGTCAGTGTAGAAAAGGCCGGAAGGCGGAAATTGGCTGGCGTTGAGCTCGGAAATCAAGCAATTGGGCTGAAGTGATTTGACAAGCGAATAAATTTCATCAAACGGAACTTCGTCATACGAAATTCTGCTCCACGGCGCGTTCCAGCCGTCAAAAATCAACAACGCGATGTCGCCATAGTTTGTCAGCAGTTCCGTGAGCTCGGTTTTGATTCGTTCAATCTTTGCAGAAGTGACATTGTGATGGCGAATGTCGCCGCGAAGATCAAGGATCGAGTAGTACAAGCCGACGATGATTCCACGCTTGCGAAAAGAATCGACGTAGGCTTTGACAATGTCGGTTTTGTTGCCGGCGCGAGTGACGCAATCGCCGCCGGATTTCGTGGGCCAGAGGCAGAATCCGTCGTGATGCTTGGTGGTGAGACAGGCGTATTTCATCTCAGCAGAGACGGCCGCGTCGGCCCATGAATCCGTGTTCAGTTTGCGAGGGTTGAAGGCATCAAGCGGACCGCTGGGATCGCCCCATTCTCGGTCCTGAAAAGTCGCCATGTTGAAATGGATGAACATGCCGAATCGGAGATCGAGAAAGGCCTGCTGCAATTCCAGGAGCGGTTTGTCCTGACGATAAAACGTCGGCTTAGCGGCGGGTAATTGTTCATTTGATGCAGATGCGTTGCGAATGTTCAGCAGCGTTGCGCCGGCAAGCGAACCCAGTGCGGCATTCATGAAATCACGGCGCGTACTCATTCGTATCTCCTCGCATTCTCAGCGCGGACAGCTCCGCGACATGCGGGATGGTACGACATTCATCAGCCGACACCAGTGCGTGCGATTTCGGAACTCGAATCAGTGAAGCGTGGCGGGCGTTCCGATATACGCCCATGACCAACGGGAAATCTTGTCGTTGAAATCCCAGCGATCCAGATCGGACTGCTGACCCTTCCCCCAAAGCGTGATTCGGTCTTTTGTGCCATTGGCATTTTCATAGAGCACG
>DASZQE010000172.1:0-2388 GCA_035550175.1 Phycisphaerales bacterium
TCCGCCTGAAATGCGCTCAACTGTGCTCCGTTTTGATTGCGGATCACCGGTCTTGCGCTCCATGCGTCTCGGAAAACTCGTGTTGAATCACCGCCTGACCTCATTTCACTGCAAAAGACATCTCCTGTGCGCAGAGTTTCGATATGTTCCTGCGCACACGCCTTCCCCCCTGAACGCAAATACGCTTCAGATCCTCCTTATGGGGTGCGTTCTGTTTCGATCTTTTCTCTTCCTTTCCTCATCCCGCATACACGCACACTGCGCAACCCTGAGCGCACCGCTCACATCACGGCCCTGGCCGTTCCCTCCCGCTGCGCGCACATGACAATCACCGGTTTTTTCAGCCGAATTTTGTTCCGCGAATCCCGGATTTCTCCCCAATGTGAGCGGAAATCGTTCCGCCCGCCGCCCCGCAGCAATCTCGAAAGCCCGTATAATCGAACCCGCACCTGTTCACAATTCAAGCACTCGTCATTCATGGAGGAATGTCATGGCATTGCCCAGCCAAAGCGCACGTCAGGTTTCCGCACGCTCGCCGATGGACATGGCGAAACGAAAACTGGCGCCCATCGCCATCGGCGCAGCAGGCATCGGACTGGTCGTCACCGCCAGTTGGCTCATCTTCGGCCGCGGCGCAGGCACGCCCGAATCCGCCCTCGCCAGCGCCAATGTTTCTTCTGATTCACCTTCAAATGCGCTGCCCGCAAAATCGCTCCCCGTGGAATCCACCACACCGTCATCCGCCGGCCTTGTTGGCTCATCAGCAGCGAATCCAAGTGCCGCAAGCGATGCGAACCTGAACGTTCCGCATCAGGATCCGCCGGTTATTCAGATGGGCTCCAGCACGCCGGTGCCGTCATCCGGCTCAATGGCCGCGCCGAATCAGAATCTTCAGGCACATTCAAATGTTCCCGCGGCTGAGACCCGCGCTCCAAACACTCCTGCGAGCACGGGCACCGGCGCAAATGCACCGGCTGCGGCGCCTTCGACAGGCATCGGCGGGACGAACTCCGGGGCTGCGAGCGTCGCGCGGATAAATTCGCGCATGCAGACCGGACTTGATCTCATCGCACAGAACAAGCCGGTGGAAGCCCGCGACACGCTGAGCAGTGCGCTTGCTGCGCCGGGGCTGAACGCGGCGGACGCGGAGCGCATCCGGATCGAATTGACGAAACTCAATGACCGATTGGTGTTCGGCACGGAAATCGTTCCAGGCGATCCATTTGTCAGCACGTACGTGATTCAAAGCGGCGATTCGCTTTCTCGCCTGCCGAAGACTCAGAATCTGCAGATCGACTGGCGATTGATTCAGCGGGTCAACAGGATTTCATCGCCTGAGAGAATTCAGGTCGGCCAACACATCAAGCTGATCAAGGGACCGTTCCATGTGGTGGTGCACAAGAATGATTTCCGGATGGACGTGTACGAAGGCAACGGCAGCCAGAAGGTGTTCATCAGGAGCTTCAATGTCGGCCTTGGCGAATACAACTCCACGCCGGTCGGCCTGTTCATTGTCCGGCCGGGAAAAATGGTGAATCCGGACTGGCGGAATCCGCGCACCGGCGAAAAGTTCTCAAAAGACGATCCAAAGAATCCGCTGGGCGAGCGGTGGATTCCGCTGCAGGGCATGTCAGACAGTTTGAAGGATATTTCCGGTTACGGCATACACGGCACGATTGAGCCTGATTCGATCGGCAAGCAATCGTCGATGGGCTGCGTGCGGATGCTGCCTGCGGACGTTGAAGTGGTGTACGAACTGCTGACCGAAGGCATAAGCACCGTCGAAATCAGGGAAGATTGACGGCACGATGACTCAATTGCGTGTCGCTCCGCAATTTTCAGGCGGAATGCTCCGTTGAATTTGAGCCCATCCGTCTGTCGTCGATTCAGAAGAGCACTTGAAGCTGAGTGCGGAAGACGAACTGAGGCCACACGCCATCCAGATCGGGGCGGAAGCCGGCGATATCGGCGGTGAATACGGAGTCAAGCTGGTAGATCGCAACGGCACAATCCGCTGTGAGCTTGACGTCGTGGCCTTCAAAGTAGTAATTGAAGCCCACGGTTGCGATGTCGAGTTCGGAGACTCCCTGATCAAGATGGAGATCGACCCATGAATACTCGTGACGCGCGAAGAGCTCGAGCTTGGGCGTGACATAGATGCTGGCTTGGGCGACGGTGCCGTACCAGTTGAGCACGAGCGTCGGGGAATCGACATAATGGTGGAACCACGCGAAGAAGAGTGATGCACCGCCGAATTCGAAGGATGCATCGACGGTGTAGCCGTATCCCTTGGTCTCGTTGCGTTGACCCAGCGAGAAAGCGCCGTTGTTTTCGCCTTGCTGGCCGTAGACGCCGATGCCGAGCAGAAGGCCGAATTCGTCGCCTTGC
>DASZQE010000173.1:0-2615 GCA_035550175.1 Phycisphaerales bacterium
TATGGCCTGGCTCCTGGCGAGGAAGAGTTTCGTCGGTAAAACATTGCTTGATGCGATCGTGCATCTGCCGCTGGTGCTGCCGCCGGTCGTCGTGGGCTACGTCCTGCTTCTCACGTTCGGTCGGCGCGGCTGGCTCGGCGCCTGGATGTATGAACATCTTGGAGTCGAACTGGCATTCACGTGGAAAGCTGCGGCCATTGCCTCGGCCGTCATGGGATTTCCGCTCATGGTCCGCGCTGTGCGCCTGAGCATCGAGAACGTGGACACTCGCATCGAGCAGGCGGCACGCACGCTCGGCGCAAGCCCCTGGCGAGTGCTCTTCACCATCACGCTTCCGCTCGCGCTGCCGGGCGTGCTTGCGGGTGTCGTGCTCGCGTTCGCTCGCGGGCTGGGGGAGTTCGGCGCGACCATCACCTTCGCAGGCAACATCGAGGGCTCCACACGCACCCTGCCCTCCGCCATCTACACCTATTCACAAGTGCCTGATGGCGACGAATCCTGCGTCCGGCTGGTCATCATTTCGATCATCATCTCCCTGATCGCGCTGATGGCGTCGGAAATCCTCGCCCGTCGAATCCACAGACGAATCGGATTGGACGCATGATCCGCATCAACGCACATTTCAATCGCGGAGCATTTTCACTTGCATTGAATATGCAGTCCGATGCGCAAGTGCTCGGCGTGTTCGGTCCGTCCGGTGCCGGCAAAACCACCATCATCAATCTCATTGCAGGTCTGGAATCACCTGACACCGGCGTGATCCAAATCGGAAATCAGATCGTTTTTGACTCGCACGCACGTGTGAATCCGCCTCCGCATCGTCGCCACCTCGGCGTCGTGTTTCAGGAGCATCGCCTCTTCCCCCACTATTCCGTCAAAGGGAACCTGCTGTACGGCGCACCACGTGCTGCTGATGGATTTTCACGCATTGTCGAATTGCTCGAACTCTCATCCTTGCTCCAACGGCGCATTCGCAATCTCTCCGGCGGCGAGCGCCAGCGCGTCGCGCTCGGCCGGGCGCTGCTTTCAGCTCCACGCATGCTTCTGCTTGATGAACCGCTCGCTTCGCTTGATGTGCGTCTGCGCAGACAGATCATTCCCTATCTCCGAAAAGTGCGCGATGAACTCCGCATTCCCATGCTCTATGTGAGTCACGATCTTTCCGAGATACTGCAACTCACCGATCAACTGTTCATCATGGATCACGGCCGATCGCTCGGCTGCGGAACATTCTCCGACTTGATTCATGAGGATGCAGTGTTGTCCGCGGTGCGCGATCGCGGCATGAACAATGTTCTTTCAGCCCGTGTGCATTCACACATGGAAAGCGATGCCCTTTCGCTGCTCGAAGTCGGCACACCCGAACGCCTCACCAATCGCCTGTTCGCGCCGCAGTGTGCTGTGCCGGCCGGTGCACGCGTATCCATTTCCATCCAACCGTGGGATATCGCGCTGGCTGCCCACGAGATCAGGGATGTCTCGATCCAGAATCAGATTCCCGCGACCGTCACTCGCTGCACCGAACATGATCGCAGCATGCTCATCGAAGCGGACATCGGCGTGCCGGTCATCATCGAAATCAGCCGTCGTGCCGCCTCCGCGCTCAATATTCACGTCGGCAGCAGGATCATCTGCCTCATCAAGAGTCATGCCATCCGATATCTCGATGTATCGTGACCATCACGATTAACGATGCGAATGTCATACGGAAATCCCGCGAGCTTCAGATCCCCGTCTCGATCTCCCGCAATCACAACCTGCGTTGAAAACACCTCAGCCGGAATCGTCCCGCCGACATTCCACGCTCGCCCTTTTTTCACGATGATCAACAGCGCATGGTCATCGCCCGCCGCGCAGAAATCCGCGCCCGGGTCAGGCATTCCCGTCACAAACGGCCGCATGCCAAGTTCATCTCGCACAGCCTCCGCTGCAGCGCGAACATCATCCACCACGATGCCGATCTCGCTGGCATAGAGAATATCTTGCGGTCCAAAGTCGCCCGCTCGCGCATTCTGCAAATTGTGCCGGGCGATGAACTCCACGATGTTGCCCGCCGGGTCCAGAAAATAGCACGCATGCGCATTCCAGCTTCGGAATTCAAAATCTTCCGAGCCATCCGTGTTCCTGAGAATTGCAACGCGCGTCCGCAGCCATGCCTTCGCTTCCGCAAACATGTTTTCCGGGATGTTGAACGCAAAGTGATAGACCGGCCGCCCGGACTCCGCGCCGACAAACGTCAACAACGTCCCGCCTGCATGCACCGTGAACTGATTCGGCTCACTGTCCGTGATCTCAAGTTGCAACGTCCGCGCATAAAACGCCTTCATCTCCTCCAGCGCATGCGTTTCCAGTCGCAACCTGCGAATGCCCTTCAAAGTGTCCGCCTCGCGCTTGTCCATGCACCATCAGTGTAAACACATTGAAACCCGGATTCCGAGAAGTGCATCAACCGTGTGGGCTTGTATTCCGCCCCGCATCGCGCATCATGCAGCCTGCACGCTGCGCAAACAGGAGATTCTTTCGAATGTCCGCCAAGCTCTTTCGCATCATTCTGCCCGTCAGCGACATCAACCGTGCCGCCGTGTTCTACTCCGCCGTTCTCGGCATGCCCGGCA
>DASZQE010000174.1:0-3081 GCA_035550175.1 Phycisphaerales bacterium
CGCAAAGGCGCGACAGATGGCTGAAGCTGCACCTGTACCGCAGCCTCATCATTCGGCTTCATCAATTCAACGCCACTCATCAGCTCACATCTTCCTGCAACCCTCACCCATCATCCATCAGCAAGCCTGCACCACCAACTCACATCACCCACTGTTCATTTCATCTCATCATCATTCCCGCTCCTCGATCCACGCCTGCTGAATCGCTTCCAGTATGCGCTCATTGCACGGATGCCCGGCCTGCGCCTTGAACCCCTTGAGTCCCTCCACCATCTGCCTCAATTTCGGAAATGTGACAGCCACCGGATCAACATCTTCAAACTGCTCTGCGAGTGTCTCGCCGATCCGCTCGACATCCAGCCAGTGAAATGTCTCTTCAACTCCCACGCTTGCACCCTGCAGAAAAATCTGTCACCCGGTTCCTCTTTCCTGATTCTCTTCCTTCTCCTGGCTTCTGGGTTCTGTGTCCTGGTTACTCAATGTGGTACTTCCTTCACCGCATTTCTGTTCCACGCCGGCACTCGCACGACAATCGGCCCGCTTCCTTCCACAATGCACTGGCAGCTCAGCCGGCTGTTCCGCTGCAAACCCGGCGCTTCTTCCACGCGATCCTCTTCCGCCTCTTCCGGCTCGCTCAGACTTTCCGCTCCCTTCTCGATATACACATGGCACGTGGAACACGCACACACCGCTCCGCAGGCATGTTCAATGTTGATCCCGTGCTCCACTGCCACCTCCAGCAGGTGCTCCCCCTTGGCCGCCTTCACGGTCCACTCCTTTTCTTCTGTGCCCGTCAGCCCCTCCGGGTCCTCCAGTAGATACTTCACCTCCACCTCAGCAGGCCCATGTTCATGATCCGATTGCCGCATGTGCATAACGTATTGATCCTCAGTCTCAACTACAGTTGTCACCCCACTATAGTCGCCAACCCCATGTACGTCCCCCAAAACCGCAATTCTCACCCCCAGAACCCTCCAGAATAGCCATCCGGCATCTTAGCCCTCGCTAGCCTGCCCCCTTCCCGTATAGGCTGCTGACTGCGTTTCCATTTCCGCCGCTCCCTGGTTCAAATCTCATCGCTCACAGTCCATATCTCAACATCATGGCACAGGACGCCTCAACACCAATCCTCCTCTCCGTCGTCTCTCCAGCCCACAACGAAGAGGACAATCTCGCCACGCTTGTTGCGGAAATCACCTCCGCGCTTGACCCCCTCGAAATTGCCTACGAAATCCTCCTCATTGATGATGGTTCCACCGACTCCACCAACACCGTCATCCGCACGCTGCTCCCCAAATACCCCCGCCTTCGCGCCATCCGCATGACCTCCACCCCTCCGGGAAAGGGCAACGGCCAGTCCGCCGCCTTCCACGCCGGCTTCCGGGCCGCACAAGGCGAAGTGATCGCCGTCCTCGACGCCGACCTTCAGAACGATCCCGCAGACATTCCCGCCATGCTCGCGCTCCTCCAATCTTCCAATGCCGACATGATCCAAGGCGATCGCTCACACGCACGCAAGGACAACATTCGCCGGCGATTCTCCTCGTGGGTTGGCCGCATGTTCCGCAAAATGCTCCTCAGCGACACCATCCGCGATACCGGCTGCTCGCTTCGCATCATGCGCCGCAACGTCGCACTCGCCATTCCCCTCGAGTTCCGTGGCATGCACCGCTTCATTCCCCTCACCGCCCGCAAGCTCGGCTTCAACGTCATCGAAGCCCGCGTCAATCATCGCCCTCGCGTCGCAGGCGTGCCCAAGTACGGCATGCTCGATCGCGCCTTCGTCGGCCTGCACGATTGCTTCGCCGTCCGCTGGATGTCCAGCCGTCGCCGCCCCACCACGTTCTGCGCAATCACGAATGATCACTCGTCAACGTGTCAGAAGATTCCCGCAACAAGCGCAACCGCACAATCCCAGGCTCAACACATGGTTGAAGTTGCTCCCTCAGCAGCCTCTCGCAATGCAGCTTCGCGCGATCGCGCAACGATTTCCAAGTCCACTTCGGCTGCGCAACACAATGGCGCTCACAATCATCAGGATCACGAATCCTCCGCACGGATCGCAGAGCCGAAATTCGATGACCTCACCGCCGCCGACCTCATCGCCGCGGAATTGAAGCCCGTTGAGCCGCGTCACTCCGCGAGACCATTGTAAACTCCGCCCTGGCCCGCGACCACGAGAACTGGGAATGCCGCGACGAAAGCTCCGCTTCGTGACTTTGCCCCTGCTGATCACAACGATCACGTTCGGCATACTCGCTGCAGTTTCGTCAGCGTGGTTTGACACGCTGATCCTTGCAGGCTTTCGTCCTCAGCAATCCGTCATCGACAAGTCCAGCTCCACTACTCCCTGTTGGCGAATTCAACGATACTCAAATGCTGTTACTGATTGGATCTACGCCCAATCAATCTTTGATCAGAAGTGGTTGGACGACAGCTTGCCTGGCCTGGCCAAATCCTCACTGTTGCCGAAGTCCGGAATGTGTTCCACGCAGCCCCACGAAGGGGTCTTCGTTGAAGTGTTTCATATCGCGTCGGGATTCCCATTTCGTTCAATGTACGCCGAGCGAATTGATCATTACAAAGATGAGACTTTTCAACGGCCCGTTGCCAATTCAGAATTCTGCGGATGGCTCGCCACCAATAGACCACTAAGCAACCCGCCGTATGGATTCGGTCCGAACGCAATGATTCCAACGCATCCGATCGCTTTGGGGTTGATCCTTGACACCGTGATCTATTCTTCCGCATTCTGGATATTGATGTTCTTTTTCAAATTACTCCGCCCCTTACGATGGCGTCTGATTGGTAGATGCACACACTGCGGCTACGATGTGCGCGGGCGCGCTCCCCTCAACAAATGCCCCGAATGCGGCGAATGGGTGATCGCATCACATCCACGACGTTGAACTTGATGTCGGTCGATCGCGTGTGCATGGTCTTCTCCTGAAATCTGATTCGCCTTCCAACCGCAGTTGTTCCAAGTGCTCTTCCTTTGAACAATGCAGCTTTAGCTGCATGAAACAAGAAATGGACCAAGCGGGTGGGGGTGCCGGGGGGGGGCTGCCGCCCACCCCCCAC
>DASZQE010000175.1:0-2330 GCA_035550175.1 Phycisphaerales bacterium
ATCGCGGTTCATCCAGAACACGCCGAACCGCCGGTCATCAGGCAGAAGCTCGCCGGCGCGAACCTGGTAGATGTATTCCGGGGAAAGCGCAACCCCCACGATCCGCAACTGCTCCAACCGCCCGTTGATGACCGCATCGACCGTTGAGTTCAATTCCAGGTGATGGGCCGTCACAAACGCTTCGCTTGCCGCAACTTCATTTCCTCTGCCCGGCTCAGGCAATCGCCCCTTGCGCAAGTGCAACTCCGAAACGCCGAACGGCGTTTCATTCGGAATGGAAATCAACCGGCCCACCGCCGGCTCCGCCAAACCTTCCACATCAAGGTTCACGTCCACCACAACTCTCGCCTGCACGCGAGCCACGCCCGGAATCTCCTTGAACCTGTCCACAAGCGAGTTCGGCGCCCGCTTGAGATGCACGAACACATCAGGAAACCGGTATGCCCGGTAGTACGTCGCCCGCGCGGTCTGAATCGAAGTCAGCGCGCTCAGCGACATCGTGAGCGTCGCAATCCCGCAGGCCATCACCAGCGCCGCCGCCGCCAGTTGCGTCCATTGCCGCATCACATCCCGCAGAAGTTTTCGCGTCAGCGCCCGCATGCCTCACCATTCCAGCTTCGTCGGATCAATCTTTTCTACATTCTTCTCAACGCTGGAAATATGACCGTTTGAAAGCGAAATCACGCGGTCCGCGATTTTTGCGATCACAACATTGTGGGTGATCACCACCGTGCATGCTCCAAGCTCATGATTCGCCCGAACCAGCGCATCAAGCACCAGCACGCCGGTCCTGGCGTCCAGCGCGCCCGTCGGCTCATCGCACAGCAGCACGCCTGGCCGCTTCGCAATCGCACGGGCAATCGCCACTCGTTGCTGCTCTCCGCCCGAAAGCTGACTCGGAAAATGATCCGCACGATCCTTCAAGCCCACGAGACCCAGAGCATCAAGCGGATTCATCGGATCGGGCGCAATGTCCGTCACGATCGCCACGTTCTCAGCAGCCGTCAGACTTGGAATCAGATTATAAAACTGAAACACGAATCCGACGTGATTCCGCCGGTACTGCGTCAGGCTTCGGTCATCCCAACTCGTCAGTTCCTGATCCCGATAGCGCACCATGCCGCTCGTCGGGGTGTCCAGTCCGCCCAGAATGTTCAGCAACGTGCTTTTTCCGCTCCCGCTCGGCCCCAGCAGCACAACCAGTTCGCCTGCGAACAACTCCAGATTCACGCCTCGCAACGCATGAACGTCCACGTCTCCCATGTGGTACGTCTTCGTTATGCCTTTGGCTTCGTAAACCGTTTTCCCCATCGGTGCTTGTGCCGGCGATGCCATCCATCCATTCTCGCTGATCCTGTGCCACCGGCAACCACGCTGCCGAATTCACGTCACGTCGCGTCTTCAGGCACTTTGCGCGGAACCTTCCAGCCTCGCCGCAATTCAAAGGCCGCCACATCCGCAACGGTCATCTTCCGCAGATACTCGATCTGTGATTCCCGCTGCACCTTCCAGAATTTGTGCGCCGGACATGATCGCTCATCCGAGCACGGCGCCGTGCCCAGCATGCAGCGCGACTGAACTACAGGATCATCCAGCGCCACGCACAGGTCATACAGCGTGATCTCCACCGCTTCCTTCGCCAGCGTCACGCCTCCCCCGATTCCTCGCTGCGTGATCACCAGCCCCTTGCGCCCCAATTGATGAATGATCTTCGCCAGATATGGCGCAGGAATGTCCGCAGCCTCAGCAATCTCTTTCACGAGCACTGGACGACCGCTCGCCGCTGACACATACGCCAGCGCCGTTGCCGCGTACCCCACCGCTTGCGTCAACATGACTGTTTCTCGCCATGCTTCATCATCGCTTCACACTCCCACAATCCCCTCCCCCGCAACATCATTCTACCACCTATCGCGCCGGAGTGATCGGCGCATTTGCGCCCATTCCCGGTCCGCACACCACCGCATTCTCAAAAATCCGGGTCGTCCCAAGCGCTGCAGCCCGGAACGTCGGCGAATCCGCAAACACGATCACCTGTCCGTTTCCGACGCCTTCACGTGCAACCGCAGCCGCATGAGCCAAACGATCCGCTGCCTCAGGCCACAGCAATCCGCTCATCCGCAATCTCAATTCATACCCCGCGGGTGCGACCGTCCAACCAGGGCCTTTCTCTTCCTTGGGTTCCTTTGATTTCCCTTCCCCATCCTTTTCGTCGGATTTTTCATCCTTCATCGTTTCCGGCGATGTCGCCTCGACCTTCGGTTCTTCCACCTTCGGCGCCGCAACAACCGCACCCAATCTCACCGCCGTCTGTGCAGGCCCTTTCGTCA
>DASZQE010000176.1:0-2644 GCA_035550175.1 Phycisphaerales bacterium
AGTCCCTTCGCCTCGAAAGTCCCAGCGCCAGCGCATCCCCCACTGCCAGCATCACCGTCGTCGAAGTCGTCGGCGCCAGGTTCAGCGGGCACGCTTCCGTCACGTCGCCGATCGCCAGATGCACATCGCACAATCGCGCCAACGGCGAACTGTGGCTCGAAGTGATTCCCAGCCTCGGCACGCCATCCTGCCGCAGCAGCAGCGCAAGGTTCAACACCTCATCCGTGTTCCCTGAATACGAAAGCAGCATCGCCACGTCACCCGCGCGAAGCCGCCCCAAATCCCCGTGGACCGCCTCCGCAGGATGCACAAAACTCGAAGGCTGCCCCAGGCTCGAAAATGTGCTCGAAATTTTCGCTCCCACCTGCCCGGATTTTCCCATCCCGCTCACCACCACGTGCCCGTCACATTTGTTCAGCAAATCCAGCGCCGCCAGCCATTTCTCCGCATCCCCATGAATCACCCGCTGCGCCAATCGCGTGATGGCGTCCGCCTCCGCCCGTAGAGCCGAAGCCAGAAATTCCGTCTCTTCGTTCACGGTCGCCTGCTTGGTCTCTGGTCTGCTCATGCGTCAAGGTTCAAGTTTCAGCCTGCCTCTGGGCGATGCACCGGCTACTATATGCGCGCCATGCCGCTTCAGGAAGATTATCAGGTTTCCCTCGACAGCTTCCACGGTCCCCTCGACCTGCTGCTCTACCTCATCCGCCGCGCCGAGGTGGACATCAACGATATTCCCATTGCGGTCATCACCGACCAGTATCTCTCCTTCCTTGCGGGCCTGAAAGATATTGACGTCGAAGAAGCCGGCGAATTCCTCGTCATGGCTGCCACCCTCATCGAAATCAAATCCCGCACCCTCATGCCCATCGACGCCCAGGCCCGCGCCGCCGGTGAATCCCCCGATGGCGCTCCCGACTCCGGCCTCAGCGAAATCATCGACCCCAAGCTCCAGCTCGTGCAGCAGCTCCTTGCCTACCAGCGCTACCGCATCGCCGGCGAAGACCTCGAACGTCAGCGCATCGACTTCTGGAATCGTTTCGCTCGCCGCCCCGCCAAAGGCGAAGCCCCGATGTCCGAATCTGATGTTCTCGCCCCCGCAGAATCCGCCTTGCAACCGAACGATTTCGAAGAAGGCCACGAAGCCGAACCCATCGAACTCGAGCTTGAAGACGTCCATATTCTCGATCTTGCTGAAGCCTTCGAGCGCATCATGGCCACCATCGACTTCACTCGCCTCGGCGATCACCTCGTGGAAATGGATGACACGCCCATCGCGCTCCATCAGGAAGACCTGCTCGATCGTCTCACCCGTTCCCCCGAAAACCGTCTCACGCTTCAGGAAACATTCGGCGGCCGCACCTCCAGCCAGCGCATCGGTCTGTTCCTCGCCACCCTCGAACTTGTCCGCCTCCGTCGCGTCATCGTCCGACAGGATGAGATCACCGCGCCTGTTCTTCTTGAACTCATTCCCGACCAGCACGAAGCCCTCGTGATCGAAACCGACCCGATTGCCCACTTCGGCGAACTGTCTCTCACCTCCGACGCGGATTGATCTTCACGGTCAATCCCCCGCCATCACGCGCCCCGCGTGAAAATGGCGAATCCTTTGAATATCAGACGTCAATGTGCGCAACGCACTCCATGCGCGCAGCCTCCATGGTCGCTCCATCACATAGCTTTTCATCCTGAAACTGGCTCTTTGTCCGCTGTGGTGTATGTCTTCATCCAGATCGTTCGGCAAACGCGGCCGACCGGTCTTGCGAAACCTTCGCCGGTCTCGCATCACGGTTTTCGGAAAAACTTCAAACTAGATGGAGAGAGTCCCATGCGATCTGCATTCAAACTTGCGGCGGTCCTCGCCGGCGTCCTGTCCGCACTTTCTTTCAGCAACTCAGCTCAGGCTGGCCTGACCGGAACCTCCGCCACGGTCTCTGTCACACACGCCGGGCCCTTCAATACATTGTCTTCTCTGACTAATCTCAGCTACACCTTCGGCGATACCTCGCCCTACGTGAAACCCGGCTGGGGCACGCTCACTCTCACCTCACCTGTCACAGCAGGCTACGATAACGCGCTCAAGCTTGACTTCACAGCGTTCGGCTATGCAGCCTTTACTGGCGTCGGCGCCACAACTGGCACGGTTCAGGTCAACAATCTTGCAGAGGCATTTGACCTGAACAGCGTTCACATCCTCGTGAACGGCAACAGCATCGGATCGGGGCTGGCCACGGCGGGGAACGGTTTCAAGATCAATTGGGATACGCAGTCCGTTTTCAACGCGAATCCCACCGCACCGTATGTCATCCTCGCTTGGAACAGCTCACAGGCTCCCGCTCCGGGCGCCATGGCTCTCCTCGGAATGGCAGGTTTGGTTTCTCATAAGCGACGAAGAAGGGATTAAGCGGCACCATTTCGCTCTCTCTTCTCATGCATCCCAAAACCGGCGTGATTCCATCGAAAGATGAATCACGCTTTTCTCATTCCCGGCCTGGTCTGCTCGTCGCCGGCGCTTCCCATGTGAACGCCTCCCACACCGCCCCGTCCGCAATCCACTTCTCCAGCGTCTCAATCGTCGCTGCATCCAGTTGCGGCTTCTCCGGTGGCATTTCCAGATCCGGCACCTCGTGCCGAACCGCTTGAATGA
>DASZQE010000177.1:0-1649 GCA_035550175.1 Phycisphaerales bacterium
AAGGCGCAGTCGCTGCGTATTTCGATCGCATTCGCGTCAATCCCGCCTATCAGAATCTCAAAGCCGCTGCCAAGGACTTCGTCCGCAAAGTTCCCGGCGGCGGAATCATCGGTGAGATGTATCACCGCGCCGGCGAGATGCTCAAGGACGCTGTCAACGAAGACACATGGTTCGAGCATTTCGGCCTGCTCACCGTCGGCCCCGTCGATGGCCACGATCTCAAGAGCCTCATCGATGTCCTCACCGAAGTCCGTGATTTCAATCGCCCGATGGTGCTGCATGTCCACACCATCAAGGGCAAGGGCTTTGCATTCGCGGAAGGTGACGCAACCAAATTCCACTCTCCCAACGCCTTCAACCTCAACGACTGCCGCGTCGAAATGAAGCCCTCTGGCCGCAGCTTCACCACCGCATTTGGCGAAGCCATGACCGACCTGATGAACCGCGATGAGCATGTCGTCGCCTGCACCGCCGCCATGCCCGATGGCACCGGCATCAACAAAGTCCTTCCGCTGTTCCCCCATCGCACATGGGATACCGGCATCTGCGAATCCCACGCCATGGACATGATGGCCGGCCTCGCGAAAACCGGCTATCGCCCCTTCTTCGCCGTCTACAGCACCTTCCTCCAGCGCGCCTTCGATCAGGCCTTCCAGGAAGTCGCTCTGCAAGGCCTCGCTGTCCGCCTCTGCCTCGATCGCGCAGGCCTCGTCGGTGGTGATGGCGCTGTCCACCACGGCTTCTGCGATATCTCCATCCTCCGGATCTTCCCCGATGCGGTCCTCCTTGCTCCGATGGACGAACCCAGCCTCCGCGCCGGCCTTGAGTTCATGCGCACGTACGACAAGGGCCTTTCCGCCATCCGTTACCCGCGCGATAGTGTCTCCCCGATGTTCGCGGATCAAACCTGCCCCGCCTTTGAGCTCGGTAAGGCTCGCGCCCTCAAAATTGTCGAAGAGCCCGCAGTCGCCGTTCTCGCCTACGGCGTCATGGCCATTCACGCCATGCAATCCCTCTCGCTCCTTCCGCCCGAATTGCAGAACAAGGTCAACGTCTACGACGCTCGTTTCGCCAAGCCCGTGGACAGTCAGCTTCTTCATTCGCTGCTCTCTCGCAACATCCCCGTCATCACCATCGAAGACCACTCGCTCACCGGCGGCTTCGGCGAGTGCGTCATCGACGCCGCGCTCAAGCTCAATCTCGATGCCCGCCTCATCTCTCGCATGGGCCTCCCCGAATCCTGGATTTATCAGGACAGTCGAAATTCCCAGATGGCCGAAGCCGGCATCGACAATCCCGCCATCGCCGCCAGGATCCGCGCCGTCGCGCAGCTCACAGCCTCGCGCCCGGTCAACGTCCGTGAAGTCGAAGTCCTCACCGCCAAACCCCGCCCAGTGCGAACCAAGTGAACCTTCGCCAATCGCTTGGGATCAGTGCTTCGCCAATATCAATATTGCCAGCGTCATCACCAATCCGTTGTTGATTCCGTGCATCACCATGCTTGGCAGCAGCGTCCCGCGCCACTCACGCATCAGGCAGAAGCAGAACGCCAGCGAACCCAGCGCCGGAATCGTCACCCATCCCTGCGGATGGATCGCCGCAAAGATGAACGAACTCACCAGCGCGCTGAAAATGACGCTCAGCGCCAT
>DASZQE010000178.1:0-4386 GCA_035550175.1 Phycisphaerales bacterium
GGACACGGGCAATCACATTCTGCGCATCCGCGCGATTGTGCAGGCGATTGCGGAGCAGATGGGGTTTGCGACGGCGGACGCGGAAGCGCTCGGCTACGACGCGATGCTGCACGACGTCGGCAAGCTGACGACTCCGCACACCATCCTCAAAAAGCCCGATCATCTCACGGACGATGAGCGCCGCGTCATGGAAGCGCACACGATTCGCGGCGAAACGCTTCTGGGCGAGCGGGCTTCCATGCAGCGGGCCGCGCGGATCGCGCGTTGGCATCACGAATCCTGGGATGGCACGGGGTACCCCGATGGACTTCATGGCAGCGAGATTCCCATCGAAGCGAGAATCACTGCGGCTGCGGACCTGCTTGATGCGTTGATCTCCACACGCTGCTACAAACAGGCGTGGACATATGAGGACGCCTTTCAGGAGGTGATTCGGCTGTCAGGCACGAAGCTGGACCCCACGGTGGTCACTGCGATCGAACTGTGCAATCGCTCCGGCGTGCTGTGCCAGATCTTCGGTCTCGCGCCGCGCTGCGCGATGGGTTGAGCATGCGACTCGATTGAGTCTTGATGCACTGAACCTCACCCGCCCTGCCTGGGCGAGTCGCCCACGGTGTATCCGAGTCCGGTGATGGCTTTCTTCACCGCGTCCTCAGCGTGTGCATCGGTCAACTTCACCGTCACCTCTTCCTTGTCATGCGAAGCGGTGCATTCCTGCACGCCGGGAATCTTCGCGACTGATCCCTGAATCGCTTCCTCGCAGCTTGCACAGTGCATGCCGGTGACGTGGAACGTCACGAGTTGTGCAGGCGCATCGTTCTTTGCGGACGCTTCCTTTGCGCATCCCGTCACCATCACGCCGGACATCAGCACCATCGAAAGGCCGATTGCTCGCATCGCCATCTTCATTCGCACGACTCCTTGACAAGAAAAGCTCACACAAGCCACCCGCAACTATACGCAATTCCTTGCGACACTTCTGCTACTCTGCGTGCATGAAAGCCGCGATTGTTTCAAAGCAAGGCTCGCCAGTCGCTCCCAATATCAAGGTCATCTGCGATTGGGCTCCCCCTGTCTCTTCTGCCGCCCCATGCTCGCCCGGGCATGTCGTCATCCGCACGGAAGCGTCCGCACTGAATCAGCTCGATCTCTGGGTCGGTCGCGGTGTCCCCGGCATGGATCTCACCTATCCTCGAATCTCCGGCTCCGACGGAGTCGGCATTGTCGAAGCGCTCGGTCCCGGTGTCGATTCATCCTGGCTCAACAAGCGCGTCATCCTCAACGCGGCTGTTTCCGTGCCGGAGTCCGCCAAACCCGGCGTGGAGTCTTCGCCCGACATCCGCATGATCGGCGAGCACGATCACGGAACCAACGCCGAGAGGTTCATGGCCCCGATTTCCAACCTTCTTGACATTGGCTCCGCTGATCCTGTCGAAGCCGCTGCGTTCGGCCTCGTGCATCTCACCGCGTGGCGCATGCTCGTCTCCCGCGCCCGCATCCGCCACGGACAGTCCGTCCTCATCACGGGCATCGGCGGCGGCGTCGCGCTCGCTGCGCTCAACATCGCCCGCCACTTCTGCTGCACCATCATCGTGACATCGCGCTCAAAGGAAAAACTCGAACGCGCGAAATCTCTCGGCGCACATCATTGCGTGCTTGACACCGGCGCGGACTGGTCGCGTGAAGTCCGCTCGCTCACCGGCAAGCGCGGCGTGGACATCTGCGTGGATTCCATCGGCACGCCCGTGCATCTCGCCTGCATCAAGTCCCTCGCTCGCGGCGGAACCTTCGTCACCTGCGGCACGACCGCCGGCAACGATCCCCCCACCGATCTCGCCCGCGTCTTCTGGAATCAGCTTTCCATCCTCGGCTCCACGATGGGCGACATGCACGAGTTCCGCGAAGTCGTTTCGCTCTTCACCGCCGGAAACATGAAACCCGTCATCGATCAGGTCTTCCCCGCCGACCGCGCCGCAGAAGCCTTCGCTCGCCTCGAATCCGCACAGCAATTCGGCAAGATCGTCATCCGCTGGTAACCCCCCCTCATCTCCTCTCGTCCCCTCTCGTCCCCTTTTCCTCTCTCTCTTCCTTTTCTCTCTTTACGCGGAGCGAATGCACATGCATCGCCTTTCCGGACTTTCCCACGCTTCCGCCCCCCCCAATTCCTCATTCACCAATTCATCTTTAAACCAATCTCTTCACCTGCATCATCCAATCCCGTAAACTCTTCTATTCATTCTTATTCTGGATTCTGGGTACTGGCTTCTGAGTTCTTGTTATGCCTTCTGCTCCCACAAAAACCTCAACCTCCTGGTGGTCCGAACTCGCACAATCCTTCGAGGCCCGCCACGACCGCCTCGTGAAGTTCCGCCGCCGAATCCACGCCACGCCCGAAGCCTCCGGCAACGAAATCCAGACGACCGCGCTGGTCGCCGAAACCCTGCGCGAAAATGGCTACGCGCCGCGCGTCCTCGCCAACAACACCGGCGTGATCGTCGATCTTGATCTCGGCGCCCCCTCCGGCACCTTCATCGCCCTCCGTGCGGAACTCGATTGCGTCCACGTCGATGATGACAAGCAGACGGCCTACGCCTCCACGCGCCCGGGCCTCTGCCACGCCTGCGGACACGATGCCCACACCACCATCGTGCTCTCCTCCGCGCTGGTGCTGAAAGACCACCTCGCCGACATCCGCGCCGCGTTCCCGCGTCCGCTGCACAATCTTCGTTTCATCTTTCAGCCCTCCGAGGAAACCGCCACCGGCGCACGCTCCATGATTCAGCAGGGCGCACTCAACGGCGTGGAAGCGATCCTCGCCGTTCACGTCGAGCCGTTCATCGAAGCGGGCTTCGTGGGTCTGCGAAAGGGTCCGCTCACGTCATCGTGCAAGGCCTTCAAGATCACCATCAAGGGCCGCGGCGGCCACTCCGCGCGTCCGCACGAAGGCATCGACCCCATCCCCGCCGCGGTGAACATCGTCAACATGTTCTACCAACTCGGCCCGCGCTCGATGGACAACCGCTACCCGCTCTCGCTCACCGTGTCCTCGATCATCGCAGGCCAATCCTTCAACGCCTTCCCCGATGACGCGATCATCAACGGCACGCTCCGCACCGCGCGCGTGCAGGACATGGAGAACGTGCAGCGGCGCATGGACGCCGTCATCAAGGGCGTCGCGCAGGCCACCGGCGCGGACATCTCGATGGAGTTCCCCATCTACGCCCCCGCGACCGACAACGATCCGGAGCTTATTCAGCTCATGGAACGCGCCGCGATCGATGCCCTCGGGTCGACGTCGGTGCAATGGATCGAAGTGCCCTCGATGGGCGCGGAGGATTTCGCGTTCTATCAGGAGCTGATTCCCGGCGCAATCGTGCGACTGGGCGCAGCAGTGCCCGACAAGCGCCACCGCATGCCGCTGCACTCCTCGCTCTTTGACATCAACGAGCACTGCCTGACGCTGGGCGCGAAGTTCCTCACTCGCTCCGCTCTGATGGCTGCGTCTTCGTTCACACGATCGGGCGCGTGAGTCCAAGAACATGTGATTCCGAGTGGCCTTTGAATTACCAAAAAATTTGCAAGGAACTCTTGACTGCTTGGCGTTCGGTTTTACTATGCCCCTAGCAATTGCTGGCGAGTGTGTACAGCTCGCCTCAAAGTTCCGGTGTAGGAAGACAACCGAGATTGCGGTCGCGCTATTTGTTCAGCCAATTTTCGTGATCGCTTCAATCCACACACACATGTAAGGCGAATGCACGGAAGCCCATCGCGGCTCCTGCTATTTGTTTTTGCGCCCCTGTTCCGTAACTAGCTCCCATAAGGAAGGAGGTTCCATTATCCCACTGCGACCTCACCGCCTCTAATCGCACGTTTATCTCACATCAATTGTTGCCCCGTCGCCCTCTTTGGTGGCGGGCGTTTCTTTTTTGGAGACTTCCAAATGACATCTCTTCGAATTCCAGGTCCACGGCTCTCGTCATGTTGCTCTTGGCCAACCGTGATCGTCCAAAGCATGGAAGGAGGATTCGTAACATCAAACTGCACTCGTTGCGGTCAGAAGCATTACTTGTCGGAATATGAATTCCTCAATCGCTTGCGCTGTATCGTGGATTGCCCCCATTGCGGTGATCGCATGTGCAAGACAATTGTTTGGAAGAATTATGGGTACGAATGCTTCTCTTGCAAACACAAGTTGCGCCTTGCTGATTTAGTGCCTTGGTGGTTCGATGTTGCACCACATAAATTGCTAGCTCACGCCTCGTAAATCATTTCGCAGATGTGCGAATAACTTCGCGCATCTGTATTGCCCGCGTGCCACACACGAGCCCACCGAGAGAATTGAGGGGTGACGGGGGCATTGAGGGGGAGGGGGAGGGGGAGAGGGGG
>DASZQE010000179.1:0-5906 GCA_035550175.1 Phycisphaerales bacterium
CGCTCAAGCTCATTGATGTCGCCGCATGGACGCTTCGTTACGTCGCCGCATTTGCCATCATTGATCGCCACCTGTCGTGGGATTCCGCTCTCTGTCTTGCCTGCGCAGGCACGCTGGCCAACAGCATTCCGTTCATCGGCAACGGTCTGGGTATTCGCGAATGGACTATCGCGTTGCTGTCTCCCCTGCTTGCGGATTCTCCCGCACAATGGGGTGTGACCGCTGAACTCATCAATCGTGCCGTTGAACTGCTAGTCATCATTCCCGCAGGCTCAGCGGGCTTCCTCGTCTTGGCACATTTCACGGCGCGCTGGAAATCCAGGCTTCGCGAGTCACCCGGTACCTGACCGTCCCCGGCTCACTTCCTTCCCCTTCAAAACTCATCCCCGCCTTTTTCATCACGCCGATCGAAGCAATCAATTCCGGCAGCGTCTCCGCCATCACGCTTCGTACGACCGATACCCCGCGCGAATCCTTCCACGCAAACGCCCGTTCAATCAGCGCCCGACTGGCTTCACTTGCAAATCCCTTCCTTCGCTCCGCTTCCACAATCCCATAGCCGATTTCCACAATGCCCTTTTCATCCGGCAACCCCTTGTAGCCGCACGTCCCGATCAAAACATCTTGCCCGACAGCTTCATGACTTGATTTCATCACATACCACGCCCACCAACCCGACTCTTCCGGCCTTTCCGTCAGCTTCCGAATCGTGTACCCGATCGCTCCTGCGTCCCAGTGCTCCGCGGGCCATCCATCTGCGACTCGCACACGCAGCGCATCTCCCAATCCTGTAACGCCACATTCCAACTCCGCTTTAAGAACGTTCACCGTCGCGGGCACGATCCGCAATCGCTGGGTTCGCAATTCACCATCGGCGGTCATTTCTGCTCCGCAGGCGAAATCCCCAGATCACGAATTGTGAACAGGCTCTCAAACCTGAATCCCGCGCCCTCAATGTTCTCCCTGGCGCCCTCCATCCGATCAATTGTCGCGATGATCATCACAACCTTGGCCCCTGTTGCGGTCACGACCTTCGCCGCTTCCAGCACCTGCCCCCCTGTCGTCGCAATGTCTTCCACAATCACCACGCGATCCTCTGCCTTCAGCACGCCTTCCAACTGCTTGGCGGTTCCGTAATCCTTCTTCTGATTGCGTATGAACACGCACGGAATTCCGCTCGCCAGTGAAGCCGCTGTCACAAGCGGAATCCCGCCGAGCTCCGCCCCCGCAAGCTTCGTGACGCTGCCTTCATCTCGGATGCTCTTCGCAAACATTTCCCCCAGCCTCTGCAACACATCCGGCTGGGTCGAGAACAGGTACTTGTCAAGGTAAAAACTGCTCGTCCGCCCGCTCCGCAGCGTGAATGTCCCTCGCAACAGCGCAACGTCCGCGATCCGCTTTGCAATCTCCGCCTTGCCGTCCTTTGTCTCTGTCATCATGCCGCCGCATCGTGGCATCCATCCATACACACGTCAATTCCCTGTTTCAGTCGCCCAACGCGCCTCCCCAAGTTCGCATACCATGAAAATCATGGCTTCAGTCTGCTTCTACTTTCAGGTTCACCAACCCTTCCGCATCCGCAAATACTCCGTTTTCGACGCCGACCCTTTTTACTTCGACAACGAAGCCAACAAGGCCATCTGCGAAAAGGTCGCACACAAGTGCTATCGCCCCGCCACGCTGAAAATTCTTGATCTCGTTCGCCGACATCAGGGGCGCTTCAAGGTGTCCTATTCCATTTCCGGCACCGCGCTTCAACAGATGGAAAACTGGTGCCCGGATGTCATCGACCTCTTTCAACAGCTCGCGGCCACCGGCTGCTGCGAGTTCCTCGCCGAGACCTCCCACCACTCGCTCAGCTTCCTCTGGTCCCGCGAGGAATTCTCCGAGCAGGTCGCCCTCCACGACACCGAAATCAAACGTCTTTTCGGCCAGTCTCCCAAAGTCTTCCGCAACACCGAACTCACATACTCCAATGACGTCGCAGCACACATCGCCGCGCTCGGCAGGTACAAGGGCATTCTCGCTGAAGGTGTCGATCGCCTCCTCGGCTATCGTTCGCCGAACTTCCTCTACGTCCCTCCAGGCGTCCGGGGCGATCTCAGCAAGTCCCGCGTCAAAATCCTTCTCAAGAATTACCGCCTTTCCGACGACATCGCCTTCCGCTTCGGCGACCGCAACTGGTCTGAGTGGCCGCTCCGCGCCGAAACCTTCGCCAAGTGGGTCGATCAGATCAACAGCAACGGATTCACCTGCAACCTCTTCATGGATTACGAAACGCTCGGCGAGCATCAGTGGGAACACACCGGCATCTTCCAGTTCCTCGACGTTCTGCCCGAAAAAATCTTCGATGTGAATCCCGGCGTGAACGATTTCGTCACGCCCTCCGAAGCGGTTGACCGCTATAAGCCCGTCGGCGAATACTCCGCGCCCCACATGACCTCATGGGCCGACACCGAACGCGATCTTTCAGCCTGGCTCGGCAACGCCATGCAGGAAAACGCCGCTATGGAACTCTACAAACTCGAGCATCCGGTCAAGGCCAAATATGCCGCCGGCGATGAGTACATCCTCGAAGACTGGCGCAAGCTCACCACCTCCGACCATCTGTACTACATGTGTACAAAGTATTGGTCCGATGGCGACGTCCACAAGTATTTCTCCCCTTACGACAGCCCCTACGAGGCCTACATCAATTTCATGAACGTCCTCGATAACATCCGCGCCCGCGCCAGCTCTTGAGACGAACATTCCTGCCGCCGCCGTGAAACCGTGAATCTCACGGTACAATTGATCGTTGCTCTATTCGGTTCATGTTCGCACACCGACCCTGTCCGCATACCCTGCGTTGCCGAAAAGATGAATCCGAATGATCCGCTCAGCCGGATGGATCAATGACTGGCATGCCCCGGAGCCGAATGTGATCTCACGCCGCATTCAGAATCCCCGATTCACAAATCCGTATCGCGCCTTTTCCCTCATCGAACTCGCTATCGCTGTCGCCGTCATCGCCATCCTGCTCGCCATCCTGCTCCCCGCTCTTCGCGCCGCTCGCGCTTCCACCCAGCGAGATACCTGCTCCGCTCACCAACGCAGCATCGGCGAGGCGTGGTTCACCTATCTCGATGATCACAATTCGCAATTTCCTTCCGACTTGCAACGTCCCGAATGGAACTTCGGTGGCGTGCGCTTCGGCGTCGGCCGCAAATCCTTCCATCCCGATGCCTTCCGCCCCTTGACGCCTTACCTCACCGACGGCGGACATGAATTCCTCTGTCCATCAGATACCGGCATCCACGACAGTCTCGCAGCCGAAATTGGCGATGACCGCACATTCGACCGCTACGGCACTTCCTATCGCGCCAATCCTCTGCTCTTCGATGCCTCGCGCATCAACCTCGGTGAAGATCACCGAGGCGTCATGGAGCATGAAATTCAAGTCGCGCCTTCGCGCCTTGTCCTCATGGGTGACGCCGGCTGGCTCGAATCCGCAGACAACACTGGCGCATCCGCCAACTGGCATGGCAAAGCCAACACCTTCAACATCCTCTTCTTCGACGGCTCCGTCCGCTTCTCCACAGTCCTCCCTCGCACCGACCGCAATCAACCCATCCTCTTCTCTCCTGTCTTGCAGAATCCCGCGTCTACTGAAGCCGCACCTGCTGATAAATCCGCCGCCTCGAAACCACCTGCCGCCGACGAAAATCATTGAATCAGTTTGATTCAATTTGCAGTTGGAATTCTCCCCTTGTGCAGATGACTTATTGGGGGGAGGGTCGCAGCCGTGCCCGCAGCTTCTCCGAAACCGCGCTCGCATCCGCCTGCCCTTTCGAAAGCTTCATCACCTGCCCCACCAGCCTTCCCGCCGCTGCGTCCTTCCCAGCTGCAAAATCCGCCGCCGCGCTCGCTTGCATCTTGATCGCTTCCTCCACCCACGCATCCAGCGCCCCTTCATCCCGCACCTGAATCAGTTTCTCCGCCTCCGCCAGCGAGCGAACACTCTTCACGTCTTCACTCTTGTCCGCTCGCTCAGCCAGCATTCCAAAAAGTCTTTCTCCTGCATTTGATCCTACCTCACCCTTCTCGCGCATCTCGATCAACTCCGCCACCCACTTCGCCTTCACTCCCAACGCTTCCACGCGCACCCCGCGCTCGTTCGCCAGCTTCGCCCCCACGTTCAAGATCACTTTCGCGCACTCCTTCGCCCGCTGCGCGTTCCCCCCGCTCGCCTGCACGCACGCCTCAAAATACTCCGCCGTTTCGCGCTCATCCGTCAGCGCGTTCGCGTCCTTCACCGACAACCCCCACTCACGCGCGTACCTCGCCCGCTTCTGCATCGGCAGCTCCGGCAGCTCCGCCTCCACCCGCGCTTTCCACGCTTCATCCACCACCACCATCGGAATGTCCGGCTCCGGAAAATACCTGTAATCGTGTGCATCTTCCTTCGCCCGCTGCAAGACCGTGCATCCGCGCACATCATCCCACCCGCGCGTGCTCTTCATCCCCATCCCCTGCACCTGCCCATCAGCTTTCCACTGTTCCACCTGCCGCGTGAACTCATGTTCAATCGCCGCCTTCACATGTCTGAACGAATTCAGATTCTTCACCTCCACGATCGGCGTCGCATGCACCCCGCCCTCTTCATCCTCAATGATCACATTCACGTTCGGCTCAAATCGCATGTGTCCGCGCTGCATGATCCCCTCCGTCACTCCCAGAAATCTGCAGATGTTCCGCAGCTCCTTCGCGAACACCACCACCTCTTCCGCCGACTCGAAATCCGGCTCTGTCACAATTTCCAGCAGCGGTGTCCCCGCGCGATTCAAATCCACCAGGCTTCCGTCATACTTCCCGCCCCCCGGTAGCTCATGGCTCAGCTTCCCCGTGTCCTCCTCCAGGTGCGCACGCAATATCCGCACCCGCTTCACGCGCGTACTCGCCTTTTCCTCTTCCTCCACCTCAAACTCCAGCGCCCCGCGCATGCACAACGGCATGTCGTACTGGCTGATCTGATATCCCTTCGGCAGGTCCGGATAGAAATAATTCTTCCGATCCCACTTCGTCTCCTTCGCGATCTCGCACCCCAGCGTCATCCCCACCATCATCGCCATCTCCACCGCCCGCTCGTTCGGCACCGGCAGCGCGCCAGGCAATCCGAACACCACCGGATCAACCAGCGTGTTCGGCTCCGCCTCATAGTTGTCCGGATGCGCCACGTTCAGCGACCGCGAAAACATCTTCGTCCGCGTCGCCAGCTCAACGTGGACCTCCATCCCGATCTTCAGCTTCGCTGATCTGATGCCGCGCATTTCACCATCTTATAGATGATCTTCCATATTCGAGGCCTCTCATCACTCTTCACGATACCCTGCACTCATGCCGACCCTCGAAATCTTCACGAACCTCGGCATCTCCCTCGGCTTGGGCCTCCTCGTCGGCCTTCAGCGCGAACGCGCCGCTTCCCAGCTCGCCGGCTTCCGTACCTTCGCGCTCATCACCCTCCTCGGAACCATCGCCGGTCTCCTCGCGCAAACCCTCGGCGTGTGGATCGTCGTTGCTGGCCTCCTCGGCGTCGCTGTCTCCTTCGCCGCCGGCAATCTCGCCTTCGCCAAGAAAGACGAACCCAACCCCGGCATCACCACCGAAATCGCCGCCCTCATCATGTTCTGCGTCGGGGCCTACCTCGTGCTCGGCCAGCGCTCCGTCGCTGTCGCCATCGCCGGCGCAACCGCCGTCCTCCTCTGGGCCAAACCCATCCTCCACGGCCTTGTGAAGAAAATCGGTGACGACGAAATCAAGGCCATGATGCAGCTCACGCTCATCGCCCTCGTCATCCTCCCCATCCTTCCCGACAAGGCCTACGGCCCGTTCCAGGTCCTCAACCCGCGCCAGATCTGGTGGATGGT
>DASZQE010000180.1:0-1536 GCA_035550175.1 Phycisphaerales bacterium
TAAGAATTCTGATTGGGTTGAAGCAATCGTTCTCACAACTGTTCGATCGGGTTGGCCGTTCAATTCGGTTCAATATGAGGGATTCATAACGAGAGATGGTTGGCGAAATGACCGTTTGAATCACATAACCGACGACTTGACACCTCCGTTCGTGTGGGCGGAGGAATGGATGTCGGCATTCGGGATTCCAGAGAGTATGAGCCCGGGTACCGTGTCAATACTGGATGTGCCTTATTCACGCAGAATTCCTCTTCGGCTGCTGTGGCAAGGCTTCTTTGCGAACACCATTGTGTGGGCGTGCATCGTATGGGCGTTTTGTGCGATCCCCGGGATTGTTCGGCGCGGCGTTCGCAGATGTCATGGAAGGTGTTTTCATTGCGCGTACGATCTGCGCGATTCTGCAGTAGATGCAGGCATGGTCGTGTGCTCGGAATGCGGAAAACGCAACAGAATTTGAGCCATCCGGGACACTTGCCACGCCGCGGTACACTACGCGCATATGGCCAGTCGCAGGGCAACAACAACCAGGAATCGCAAGAGTGCAAAGAACGGAAGCGCGGGTGCTGCGCGTAAGAGCGAGAACTCAGAGCTTGGCGAAGGCGCAAAGACCAGACGAGGGGGGGGGCTGACCTACGCGCAGTCGGGCGTGGACATCGACGCAGGCGATCGCGCAGTGGAATTGATGAAACGCGCGGTGCGCAAGACGCACGGCCCAAGAGTCGTCGGCGACTTCGGCGGGTTCGCGGGCATGTTCCGCCTGGATTACAACGAGCAGCTCTTCAAGCGCAACTATCGCGAGCCGGTCCTGGTGGCCTGCACGGATGGCGTGGGCACGAAGGTCAAGCTCGCGGCCGAGATGGGCGTCTTCGACACGGTCGGCATCGATTGCGTGGCGATGAACGTGAATGACATGATCGTGCAGGGCGCAGAGCCGCTGATTTTTCTGGATTACCTCGGTGTGTGGAAGGTCGAGCCTGAGACCGTGGCGGCCATGGTGCGCGGAGTGGCGAAAGGCTGCGAGCTTGCTGGCTGCGCGCTCTTGGGCGGAGAGACCGCGGAAATGCCTGACGTGTACGCAAAGGGAGATTTTGACATCGCAGGCTTTGCGGTCGGCGTGGTGGAGCTTGAACGCGCGGTGAACCCGGAGCGCGTGGAAGAGGGCGACGTGATCATCGGCCTTGCGAGCAGCGGCGTACACAGCAACGGCTATTCGCTCGTGCGGCGAATCGTCAAGGAAGCAAACCTCAGGCTCGACAAGACGTACAAGGAGCTCGGCAAGCGCACGCTCGGCGAAGTGCTGCTCGAGCCGACGCGAATCTACGTGAAGTCGATCGTGAAGATGCTGCGCAAGTACACGGTGAAGAAGGTGGTCACCGGCATGGCTCACATCACCGGCAGCGGCCTGCCCGGGAACGTGTGCCGCGCGTTGCCGAATGACGTTGATGCGGTGATCGACCGCGAAACGTGGGATGTGCCTGCGATTTTCAGGTTTCTGCAGAATGCAGGAGGCGTCGAAGAGCGCGAGATGTGGGATGT
>DASZQE010000181.1:0-2365 GCA_035550175.1 Phycisphaerales bacterium
TCACTTATCCTGTGAGAGATTGTCGGATTGCGAGGAGCCTTGCGCGGAAAGCAGTTCATCGAGCGTCGGGCTTGCGCCGCATTCCGGGCAGGTGGTGGAGCGCAGCCCGGTGAGGTTGTAGCCGCAGACCCTGCACGAGATCAGCGTCGTTCCGGCAGCGCGGTCGATTCGCTCAGATTTGGAGTCGCGCCAGATGAAGACGGTGGCAATCAACCAGGGAATCGAAAGGGACAAGCCGCCGACCGCATAGCCAAGTTCATGGTCAGCGAGAATTCTGATGAACGAACCCAAGCTGACAGCGAACACAAGCGAGACCAGCGCAGCGAGAAGCGTCATCAACATCCGCTGAGCGTTCCATCGAATTGATTTTCTCCAAAGGAGAAACCAATAGGCACTCATAAAAGCTGCTGAAGCAATGCCTGCGAGCAAAAACGCAAAAGAATCCCGGTTCATCGTGAGGTATGAAATCCCAAACGACCTGTAGAGATATTCATGCGAAATCGCGGCTGTGCCTACATAGAAGATTGCCGCAGCGGGCAGCATCAGGATCGCCAGCAGAATCTTGCTCACCAAACGCGACATGATTTGCGCGATTCCTCCGAAATCAGGCCATCCAAATTGGCGGGATTCAGTTTACACTGAGCGTTCATGAATCCGGATTCAAAAGTTGATTCGAAGGTCCGCCTCGTGCTTGAGGACGGATCGGTTTTTCATGGTCAGGGGTTCGGGGCGACGAGCACAGCAAAGTCGGTGACGGGCGAAGTGGTGTTCAACACCGCGATGACGGGGTACCAGGAAGCGCTGACCGATCCTTCGTATGAAGGACAGATTCTGGTGATGACCACGACGATGGTGGGGAACTACGGCGTGAGCGACCTTGATGTGGAATCACGCAGGCCACATGTTTCGGGGTTTGTGATCCGTGAACTGTCGCGGATTCCTTCGAACTACCGGGCGGATACGGATCTTTCGACGTGGTTGGCAGGTTGCGGGGTGATGGGGATTGAAGGGTTGGACACGCGGGCTCTGGTGAGGCGATTGCGAACGGCAGGGGTGATGCGGGGCGTGATCAGTAGTGATGAAAAGCTGACTGATGATGACCTTGTGGTGATGGCGAGGAAAGCGGCGGGCATGGCAGGGCAGAATCTGGCTGCGAAGGTTTCGCTGGAACGAGACACGAATTCGAATGAAACGCTGGGGCAATGGAAATCCCTGAGTGCGGCGACTAGCAAAGCCAAAGCGAAGCTGCACCGGGTGGTGGCGCTGGATTGCGGCGCAAAACGGAACATCTATAGAAACCTGCGGGAGCGGGGCTGCGAAGTGGTGGTGATGGGCCACGACGCCACGGCGGAGCAGATCAGGGATGCTCAGCCGGACGGCCTGTTCATTTCCAACGGACCAGGAGACCCGGCGGCAGTGGACCAGACGATTGAAACTTTGCGAGCACTTGCAAAGGGCGATGCGGCAGGCGCAGGCGTCAGTGGGGGGGCTTTGCCCACGTTCGGGATCTGCCTCGGGCATCAGTTGCTGGCGCTGGCTCTGGGTGCAAAGACATATAAGCTGAAATACGGGCATCGAGGGGCGAATCAGCCGGTACGAAACGAAATAACCGGGAAGGTGGAGATCACGAGCCAGAACCACGGCTTCTGCGTGGATGAGGAATCGTTAACGGGAGCAGGGTGCGTGGTGACGCATAGGCATCTGAACGATGGAACGGTTGCTGGATTCAAACACGCCAGCAAGCCGATCTTCGGGGTTCAGTATCACCCGGAAGCTTCGCCGGGTCCGCATGACGCGGGGTACCTGTTCGATGAGTTCGTGGAGATGATGGACGCGCGCGATGACAAGGCAGCGCGAAAGAACGGAGAAAGATGACGTGCATGTCGGCTTCGGCTTGCCAACGTGTTCAGGTGTAAGTAGTCTGTAACCAAGCGACCATCGGCGCGCAGTTTTGTGATTTGCGAAAGAAAATGCAGGCTTCACGACGATGGTCAGATCACAAAGGCGCCCACACAAGTTTTCAATGCGGCCAGAACGCCCGGCCGAATGAGTTCCTAGGGAGACTCGAATGAAGATGTTCAGGGAATTTCGCAACGGAACAATGTTGATCGTCGGCACCGTCGGCATCTGCACGCTGGCGGCCCCAACTCTTGCGGCACCGCGGCAGGATTCCACGTTGCAGGACGTGGCGGCGCAGCAGCGCGAGCTGCAGGAAGCTCTGCGAAGAGAATTCCAGGCGGCGATGCAGAGCTCGAGCCAGGCGCTGGCGAACGGCGACTATGACGGAGCGTTGAATGAAGCTGCACGGGCCGGAGCCATGCTTCAGCAGCGAGGGGCGGTGCTGGGCCAATCGGAGTTGAACGAT
>DASZQE010000182.1:0-5111 GCA_035550175.1 Phycisphaerales bacterium
TTCATTCGGCGCGTTGGCAGCAGGTTGAGCGGACGATTCATCCTTTCCAGGCGCATCATCCTCGCGTGCGCGTTCGCGCAGTGTGCTCGCACTTTTCTTCGCGCTTTCGCCTGCCACTTGAGATCCTCTCAATAACGGCAAACACAACCGCGCTCGCCGCGCGGTCAAGTCGCCGGTCAATCCATCGACCGGTCATTGCTTATCGGCCGCAGTGCGCAGGAACCTTCAGCATTCGCGTGTCGGATCGCGCATCATTTGCCGGATTCATCCGCCGATTCGTCATCCGACTTGTCCGGAGGCACGTCCTCGTCGGGGTCTTCGACCACCAGCGTTTTGGCGAACATGTCGTGGAGCCCCTGCATGTTGTGGTTGAGCACCACGATGATGGCCAGGGGCGGCATGAGCATGATCAGCAGTTTGGCTGCGTTTCTCTTGAGAAAATCGAGCGCGTTCGGACGCGCGCCGGACATGGTGATGATGCGCGCACCGATGAGCGTCTTGCCGAGCGAGCGTCCCCAGAGCAATTCCGAGAGCGTGCAATGGAGGATGGTCAGGCAGACAGCGAGCAAATTCGAGGAGGAACTGACGACATCCATCGACAAAGCGGGGAATTCGAGCAATCCAGTGGGCGCGGATTTGAGGATCAAAATCGCGACTATTGAGGATGGAAACAGATCAATGAGGATTGCGGCACATCTGGGCAGAAATCCCAGCAATTTCACTTTTTCGATCGGCGCCTCGGGCGTGGGTTTCAGCAGAAATATCGCAAGAAGACCGAGGATAAAGGCGGAAAACGTCAGTGCGACTTTCCAGATTTTTCGAAACGACGTGGTCTGCTCGGCGATGGTCTGAGGCAGCGAAACTTCGCCTGTGATCGGGTTAATTGCGGCGAGTTGAAGCAGGTTGGCGTCGGAAGAGGTGAGATAGAGAATGTTGCTGCCGGTTGAGAGCAGATCCCAAGATTTGGGCGGGTTTTCGAGCTGAGCAAGATGAATTGCGCTGCCGGCGCGCACGTACAAAAGTTCGATCGATTTGTCCTGATTCGCGCGCGCGATGAGCGGGTTTCCGAGCACGGAAACAATCCTGCGAATGCGAGCAAGGTCGATCGAGAATTCCTCGCGGCCACCCTTGATCCAGGCTTCCTGAATTCGCTGTGATATCGCGGTTTCGTCGCTTCTTTGCGCGACAACCGGCTGTGATGCAGCGGGTTGCGTGGCGTTTGCGGCGAAATCGTTGCTGTGAAGCGTGTAGAGCGCGAAGCGATTGGGATCACTTGCATCCGCATCGAGCACTTGAATGACGGACGAGCCGGACATTCCGGAAGCAAGCAACTCAACCTGCTGGCCGACAAGACGTTGCGGCAGAGGGAATTCCTGCCATCGATCGGAAACCATCTGAAAAAGCCGGTATTTCGGCTCAGCAGATTCCGTATTGCTGAGCGCCCGGTGCGGACCGGGCTGATCGCGTGAAAGCAACACCACCGGACCATCCGGGTCTGCAGAGAAGTATCGAATGTAACCCCATGAATCCAATGAACTTAAGATTCTGAGTCGATCGCCGGGACTGGCGTAGTATTCGCCGAAGGCCGGGTTGTAGAGCGCATCGAGTGATTGAATGGAACGCGGTTGATCATCAAAGAGAAACCAGATGCGGTTCTCCCAGGCAGCGATACGCGCGGGACGAGTTGGAAGAACCCACAGCCGTTTCCATGCAGGCGGATCAGCGGTCAAAAAGCAGTGAAGGACTTCAAAGCCGGGCTCATCGGTGCGGGATTTACGGACAATCCATAGATGTTTGCCTGAGGATGCGGATGGGGATTGCGATGCGGACGATGCACCGGCAAGCGTGGGAGATGACGCATCTGCGCCGCAGGCGGTGAGGAGAAACTGGTCATCATCCTTGCCGGCGGCGAGCGCGAAGGGCGCGATGAACAATGAGACGAGAAGGATGAGGAGGGATCGTGCGAGTGGTGAGTGGGAGCTGAGGAGGCGGGCGGAACGTATCACGCGCATGCGGCTATGATACAGGGGGGCGGAGGGCGATGGGCGAAGAAGCTGTCGGCGTTCGGCGGTGGATGAAGAGGGCTATCGGCTGTCAGCTCTCGGCGGTGGGCAGAAGTCCGAAGGCATATGGAGCGCAGTCTATGAAGCTCGAAGCGATTCAGCGTGACCAGTTTTCGATGACCTGGGCGAGGTCCGCGGAATCGACGTGCTGATCGAAGTTGAGGTCGGCTTCGCCGCCGGTATTGTTCCAGTTGAGGATGACATCGGTGAGGTCATCAATGTTCACCAGACCATCACAGTTGGTGTCGCCGGGGAGAGCGGGAAGAGGATTGAGGAGGACAGCGCGAAGACGAGAAGTCACAGGATCGGTGACTTCGCCGAGTATCTGGCCGAGGTTGTTGATCCGCCGGGCTTCCCGAAGTTGATAGTGAAGGTTTGGTGTGAGATCAACGGTCATAAGGTCAAGACGACGGATCACACCATTCTGCCAGACATAGGGGAGGCCGAAACCCGTTTCGATGGTTACACAATTCCCCACGACGACACCGGCATCGTTGATGTCGTGCGGATCGTTGCTTGCGAAGTCGAACCCTTTCACAGGTCCGAAAGCACCGAGAGGAGTCCAAGTGCCATTGCGATAGACGAATGCATCTCGACGATATTCGTTTTGGGTCGAGCCGACGTCATACAAGCCGGAGATCAGGATTTCGCCGCGATTATTGATGGCGTGGGCGGCACTGCTGATGCCTCCAGGAGTGGGTGGAAAATCAACGATAATTCCGTGGGACCATAAGAAGGCGCGATCGCCTGGGAGAGGGAATGCGCCGAGAATCGAGCCAACAACTGCACCAGAATCATTCAGATCGTCTGCAATGGAAAACCTGCTTGCGCCAAATGCGACACCTATGTCAATAATCCTTCCATTTCGCCACAGTGAAGCATGATAGGCAGAAGTTGCATCTGCTGACCCGACAATCCAGTTGTTGACGTTAACAGCCTCAGCATCGCTGTGGAGACCACCAAGAGTCCCCAAGTCAGAGGTATTTACACCATCGAAAGCAAAAGCGCGGACACAACAACTGAGAATGTCCATTGTTCCAACAACAAGGCCATTGGGACCGTTGACGGGTGAATCACTGATGGCTGTAGCCTGTGAATCGACTGCACCGGGAAGATTCGGTGGAAAGGAGAGACCGGTATTCGGGTTCCATATAAATGCGTGATCGTTACCGACGCCGACGTGATAGTGGCCACAGACTTGACCGAGGTTGTTGAGACCTTCGCCAGTCGATCCCAGAGGTTCTGAGGTCGGTGGAAAATCGATCATTACGATCTGGTAGCGACACTGAGCGGAAGCAGGAAAAACCAGAAAGCCGGAAAGCCAAAAAGCCAGAAAGGAAAGGGTCGGAAGGGAACGTGAGGCGATGGTCATCAAGACAAATATGCGGGGTGCGGAGGAATATTGTCGGGGTTTGCGAAAAATCAGCGAGAAGTCATCGGCGAGGTTCAAGAGGGGCAGGATGCGGCGCATGGGGACTGCGTCCCCCTGCAACCCCCTGCTGAGGAAGGGGGAACACCGCGAGCAAGCTCGCACGCTAAACGAAGAGAGTGAGGGGAGGAAGAGCTCAACAAGAAATGTGATTCAGCGATTTGATTTTCAGCTTGTGAGGTTCACCCACCCCCTCGCCCCCCCACCCCTCCCTCAGAGGGAGGGGGTGAAATGGCATGCACAACATCAGCACGACCCATTGCTCGAGGACTCACATGGGTCGCGGCGCCGGGCAGCGGGACTTGAGCAAGGCTCCGCGAAGAAAAGGTGGGCGGTGCCCAGCCTACTTTAAGAATTCGCACTGATTGGTTTCGCCACTCGTACGAAAGTCGCGTTGTTCAGCCTATTGATTGAATACGAAGTGTAAGGATGCGGTTGTGGTGTGATTGGCCCGGGCATGGACATGCCTGGGCTTTGAGGACAAGGACTGGAACACAGTCAGAACGCCGGACATAAGCGGAATGAAGAACCGCGAATACCATTCGCGGCTCTACTTGGTTTTAGAGCTCTACTTGGTTTTAAAGCTTTACTTGGTTTGCCTTAGAACTTTACTCGTTCTTAGAACCTTACTTGGTATTGCTTTAGAACATTACGTCGCTTTGTTTAGGATCTTTGCACTGTTTTGCGTGAGAGCTTCACTTCGTTTTACTTCGATGACTGATCGATGACTTCATCGACGGGCATAGCTTTGCGAAGGCGGTCGAGGTCGAAGATGCGGGAGAAGACGGGATCGAGGGAGCCGTCGGGGGTGCGGCCATCGGTCTGTGAGCCGAGCGCGATCTTGACGTAGCCGGCGTCATCGGCCTGGTGAATGTCCACGAGTTGCGCGATCCTGGGGTACTCGAGGACGGAGACGCCTTGCGTGATGACGGATTGATAGCGGGAGAGTTCGCTGTAGGCGATGAGGGCGCGAGTGGATGGCGCTAAGGATTCGATGCGAAGAGGAAGGAGAGAATCGGGATCGAGGAAGAGGCGCATGGGTCCGCCAGCGCCTTGGGTGGTGATGATGATGCGATGGGTTTGCGGGTCGATGACGGGATCGGGGAAAGATTGAGATTGAGAGGATGCTTCGGAGGAATTTGATGTGGAGAAATCGGGTGCGGTGGAGCTGGGTTCGTGCGAGTTGTCGGCGATTGAGGATGCGGGCGCGGTTTCCTGTGAGTTGTCGGTGGGCGATGGCGCGGCGGAAGATTGAGGAGGGAGCGGAAGCGGGGACCAACCCATGAGATCGAGGAAGGCAGCGGGGTGAATGGCGAGGTCGGGGTTGTCGCTGAGGTTGGTGAACGAGCCGAGCGTGAGGGTTTTTGGCTTTGAGTGAAGGTCGAAGACCCAGTAGGCAGAGTTGTCTGAGCCGACCCACATGAGGACTTCGCCGACGGCGCTGACGCGGATAGCCGTTGAAGAAGGGCGCTGGAAGTAGAGTTGGAGATCGCCTTGGTCGGAGTGCGAGCCGTGCTTGTCGGACCACTTGAGTTCGATGACGCCTTGCGCGGAGAGCTGCGGGAGGCGGGCGATGCGATCGTTGTAGCGCTGGGCGATTTGCTGGTAGGAGCGCGTGA
>DASZQE010000183.1:0-2816 GCA_035550175.1 Phycisphaerales bacterium
CCAGCCAAACCCCTCATCCAATCTGTGACGCGCATGAATCAACCGCCTTTCTCACCAGAAATCCGCGCCCGCTGCTCCGCGTCATGGCAATGCCGCGCCCACGCATATCATCATACTTCCGTGAATCATCAGCTCACACTGTCTCGGAGCGAAAATAGCGGGTTTGACTCAAAAACATTTTTTCGACAATTGCGATTGAATCCAACTCGTTCGAATCAGATGATCATGTCGCAACAAGCGCATCGGCAAGTTCAGACTCGCCAACTTCACTCACAGAGCTTTGATGTATTTTCGCAACAGGGCTTGCAAGCAACGTGTGAGTGCCCGCTATCGTGGGAAGATCGTTCGTATCCTTCACTCTGAACCATCGCGTGCCCAAAACCTGAATGCGGAGTTCATGAGCCCGGTAGGCGTGAACGGGATCGCCTTCTGCATCAAAAGGCGTTGGGCGTGCCTTGGCGATGATGATGACCAAGCCGTTTTTCCGCACAACTCTGCACGCCTCTCGCAAAACGCGAACGGGGTTGTGGTGGTTCTCGAGGACATCCATCACCAACACGGCCGAAGCGGAATGGTCCGGCAGCGGAACGCTCACATGATCCGTCATCGCGCCGAATATAGGAGTTTCCACCGCATACCTTTGTCCAGAGGTCGCCTGCGCAGCCAAGCCGCACAGATTCAGATCGATATCGACGCCGACACACTGATATCCACGTTCCGCAAGCAAATGGCACATCAATCCGCTTCTGCTGAAAAAATGCACAACCGGACCTGCGCCGGGAAGAGTGAACTTTCTGAGCGACTCGAGAATGAAGGCCAATCGCTGCTGTATCGCGGCGCGGAATTTTTCATCATTCACAAATGCGCCCCATTCGGTCTGACGAACATCAGGCATCGAGGCGCTGATTCGGGGCCACTTCATCCGCGGGCCGAACACAGATGCATTCCAAAGCAGAGGCGTGCCGGCATATTTCTCGGCAATGTCATCAAGGTCTGGCGCCAACCTGCTGAACCCCCACTTCTTCCGGAACACATGCAGGCTCTGCTCGATTCCCTGAGCGCTGTCCGCTTCAGTTGCACGGTCCTTCCGTTCGCTGTGCGCATGGATGAATTCGATTGTGGGCACGCTGATCACGCGCCAGCCCCTCAGACGGGCCATCAGGCTGAAATCCTCGGTCTGACCGCGAAGCATGGCTTCGTCATATCCGCCGACGTCTTCCCAGACTTTTCTGCGATGGGCATAGAAACATCCCATCACGTCATCGACTTCGATCGATTTCTGCACTGCGTGGCGTGCAGCACCACTCCAAAGGTTCTGGTGTCCGCGCGGGTGCAGGATCCACTGTCCCGCACAATGTACATGGCCGTTCACGCTGAGCTGCTTGGTCCCCACAATGCCGAAACTGCGAGGGAGCGATTCAAAAACCTGCACAAGATGCCTTGCCCAGTGATTGGTGAGGCAGATGATATCGCCATCCAATCGAACGCAGTATTGTCCGCGAGCCGCCTTGGTCAACTTGTTCGCCACAACACTCAGAACGCCGGTGTGTATGCCTTCTGTCAACGTGCAGAATTTTTGTCCGCCGCGCCATGTTTTCGTGGCCCACGCACGGCATGTCTCGAGCGAGTCATCATTCGAACCGTCATCATGCACGAGCACCTCAATGGGCGTCGGATCAGATTCCAGCGTCACCATCAGGGATTGAAATAAGTCACCGAGAAAATCGCGGTCGCCGTTCTTCGAGCTTTGCCGACCATTGTTGAAGTTCGGCACCAGAATCGAAAGGACCGGCTCGCTGCTCATGCGATAATCATCGGCAAAGATGCTTTTTCCACAGCAAAAGACGTTAAACGGGCCTTCAGGTTCCCGAAGCGCTTTCCTTGACTCTGATGCATGTGCTGAGCAAGGACCACAACAGCATCAATGCAATATGCCAGTGAAACACCAGCCAGATGCACGCAAGGCCCGAGGCGCATCCGCAGCACCCCATCAATTCCCCCCCACTTCCGGAAAGGCGCCCATTGACACCAAGCACACTCACCCCTTCAAAGACGACAAACCACCAACCGCCGATACCGATCATCAACGCGGCTCCCACACCCGCAAACCCAGGCAGCGATCGTTCGCCGGCCAGCAGCGCAAGGTGCTGGATGTATTTGAGCGTCAAGAATCCATGTCCGGTCAATGCAGCAATCAAGAGACCCGCAACCATCTCGTCAGGCCCACCCGATCTCTGTGAACCTACGACAGTCACCAACAACGTGAGGGCATCCACGACAATCCAGCCGCGCAGCAACAACCTGAATCGCTCACTTTTTGCCTCCGTGAGCACACCCACATTGGGGGACGTCAAGAACCACAAACCGATCAGTGTGGTTACGAACGAGCACAATGTCATACTCAGCACGAGATACGCGAAGAATTCAGCATCCTTGAGACGCAGATTCGGAACCAGAACAATTGAAATTGCTGTCAGGCCGACCTGCGAAACAGAAGCGAGTAGTTGCAATTTCAGACCCAGTCGCACACGCTTGAGCCACCCGATATCTGCATTCACAAGCCTTCTGGTGCTGAGCGAAGCGGCCACCCATTCTCCGCATTCGGGACACTTCCCGGTGACGGGAAGCGTTCTGAGGTTAAAACCACATTTGACGCAAGGTAGATCAACCTTCACATGATCCACAGGTGCGGATGGCTGCCCGGAGGTGATGGATTCATGTTCCATGCTGGTGGGTTCGCATGGAATCATACCCCTGAGACACGTTTCATTTCACAGCTCAATTGACCATTACACGGGCGTGTGGCGAACGATGGC
>DASZQE010000184.1:0-2898 GCA_035550175.1 Phycisphaerales bacterium
CAGGCAAGACACGAGGGGAGAAGAAGCAGTTGCGGGATGCATTGGCGGCGGGGGAAATTCTGCGGGAGTTTTTTCAGCGCGGGGAACGCACAAGCGATCACTGATTCGTGAGAAAGCTGAAGTGCATTTCGGCGTGGCGGCAGTGGAGCTGCTCCCATTCCTCGTGGGCAAGCGTGCCGAACATGGGGCTGGGGTGCTTCATGCGCTCGCCCTTGTTGATGCGTGCGACGAGCGTGCGGAGGTCGGAGAGGGCCTTATCCCAGGAGACATCCGCAGCCGGCTCGAATTCCTTGGAGGGGACTTTGAAGCCAGGCTTGAGGGGCTTGTTGAGGGCTGATGAGCGAATGAGCCTGCCAACGATTCGCATGGGCAGCGGAGCGCGGGAGCCGTTGAAGCCATCGAGGGACGCGACGATAAAAAGATTGACGTGATGAACGACCTGGGCGGGCGTCCAGTTGCCGAGCGAGCGAATTTTGTCGGAGCCGTTCGCGTCGAGAGATTCAGCATCTTTGAGGATGTCGGTCATGCGGCCGAATCGGAGCGTGCGGCGATTTGCGACGGATTTGGTTTTGATCATGGAAAGTGATACGCACGAATCAGGAGTTTGTTGCCGGCTGAGAACAGGCGTCGGCATCGAGATACCAGTGCAGCTCGCCATTGAAGGGCTTGATGCCGGTGATGGGAGCGTGCTCAGGCGCGACGTTTCCCTGCGCAATCTGATGAATGGCAGACGCTTTGGACTTGCCAGCGACCAGGACGGCGATGAATCGAGCGGCGTTGAGGAGCGGAAAGGTCATGGTGATGCGCTTGTGGGGAGCAGCGACAGGCGAAACGTTGAAGACGACGAGACGATTCGTTTCGTTGAGCGCGGGAGTGCCGGGAAAGAGGCTGGCGGTGTGGGCATCGCCGCCCATGCCGAGCAGGACAAAATCGAGGCGATCCTGGCCTTTTTCGCGCCAGCCGAGAACGTCGCGGAGTGATTTTTCGTATTGCACATCGCCATCGGGTGCGAGTGCGGGCATTGGGTGAACCTGCTCGGCAGGAATGTCGGCGTGATCAACAATGGTTTCCTTGATCATGCGCCAATTGGATTGCGGATCATCAGGCGGAACACAGCGCTCATCAACGATCCACAAGTGGGTGCGCCGCCAGGGCAGGCGGCGATAATTGGGGTCGTACATGAGACGTTCGTAGAGCGGTTGCGGCGTGGAACCGCCGGACAGCGCGATGTGGAAGTCGCCGAACTGGCGGACACAATTTTCGGCGTGGATGACGAGGTCGGCAGCGAGAATGTCGATAGCGCGATCGACTGATTCGACGGCGTGAACCGTGCCGGGCAGGTTCGGGGGCGTGATTGACGGTTCGCTGAGGCGGTATGAACCGTTGGATGCGTCATGAGATTTTGTCTTTGACGGATTAGTCATGTCCGCAAGCCATGATAAGTCGGTTGGGCGAGACACAGGGAGGGATAAGGTGTGAATGCACGAAAAAAAGCCTGAAGCACATCAGGCGTTCTGCGCGGAGGGCGAGATACGCACAAGGAGGCGATGGGCGAACCCGAGAAGCGTCTGGGCCGGTGGCGCAGCGCGAAGCATGTGCTGAGCCTGGTGCAGAAGCTCGAACATGGTTCTGGGAACAAATCTGCAGAGCCACAGGAAGCAGAGTGCGCCGCCGAGCACGATGGTGAGCGCGAAGCGAATCCATTCGCGACCGGGCATCTCCGGGAGGAACTGGAGCGCGACCATGATGACGCCGAAGGACAAGAGGGAGGCTGCAATCGGGCCGACGTATGCGGTGATGATTTGCCGGGTCGTTCCGCCGGCGGGGCGGATCGCGATATAGGTATTGACAGGTCCGAGCAGCGCGAAGTAGACGGTGGTGGCGATTGCGACGCCGACTGCGCCGTTTTCGAAGAATGCGGCGCCGAGATATGAAAGCGCGAAGACGATGATCACCCATACGAAATAGAGCCGGAGGTAGGTGAACATGCGACCCTGGGCCTTGATGAGCGCGACGCTGGCGAGGCTTGCCATACGGAGCGCCATGCCGATGCTGAGAATCTGAAGGACGGGGATGGCGATGAGCCATTTGGTTCCAAAGAAGGCTTTGAGCATCGGGTCGGAGATTGCAGCGATGAGCAGCGATGCAGGAGTTCCGACCATGATGATGATGCTGGTGGCGCGAAGGAATGCAGCGAGCAGGCGGGGCGGATCGTTTTGCAGACGACTGAGCGTGGGCAGGAGCACATTGAGGAGATTGACTTCGAGGTGCTGAACGGTCTGTGCGGAAATCAACGTGGCGAAGTAGTAGGCGGCGACAGCTTCCTCGCCATGCATTCGGCCAAGAACGATGTTCCCCGCGAGGTTGGTGGCCCAGAAGAAAACAGAGCCGAGGAGGAGACGGACACTGTCGCCGAAGAGATAGCGCCACCTGCGAAGTTGCGGCTTAAGGCGGATGCGTACGGGCGACATGATCCACAGGAGCGAGGTGCGCACGCCGGCAAAGACAGCGATGGGCACGACGAAGCAGTATGCGCCGTAGGGTTTTGGAAGGATGAACGAAAGCGCGATGCTTGTTGCAGAGATTCCGATGGTCGTGAAGAAATTGACCATGGCGACGGCGCGGAAGCGCAGCTGCATCTGCATGCGAGCGTCTGCGACGACACCAAGGCTGTTGAGCGGGGCACAAGCGGAGAGGACCAGAATGAGATGGAAGAGCTCTGAAGCGGAGTCGCCTTCAAGCTTGTAGAAGTGAACAGAGATCGGAGCGAGCAAAATCAGCACAAACCATGCAACGATCCCCATGGAAAGTGAAAGCCAGAATGCGGGATTGGCCCAGATTCGAAAGTGCGACTGACGTTGAATGAGGATGTCGCGTAGACCAGCCTGCTGAATGAGG
>DASZQE010000185.1:0-2835 GCA_035550175.1 Phycisphaerales bacterium
GCTTCGCACCAAGGAACTGGTGCAGTCGCTCCGAGGCGTTGATCTCGGGCAGTCAACAGTTGAAGTCATGGTCGACCGCGGCCGTGCATCAATGGCCGGCGGTGCAACGGGACAGAAAACCGTGCCGGTGGCCACTTCAACAGTTTCTTCCAAGGCCGGTGCCGGCCCGCGCGGCGGCCGGTCTCGTCGTCAGCGTGCCGAGGAAAACCAGGAAGCCGATTCATCCGCTCCCGCAGCCAAGTAATTTCAGGAATCACCAACCCCGTTTTTCGTTCATTCAACCGCCTACACTTCCCCCTTCACGTGAGATTGCCCAGCCATGATGATTCATGAAATCACAAGCAAAGTCGCCCCCTACAAGACCCGCAAGCGTTGCGGTCGTGGCAATGCCAGCGGCATCGGCGGCACATCGGGCCGCGGTCACAAGGGCGCCAAGTCCCGTGCAGGCTGGAGCCGTCGCGTTCAGTACGATGGCGGGTCCATCAACTTCATTCAGAAGCTGCCCAAGCGCGGCTTCACCAACGCGCCATTCAAGAAGCACTTTGTCGTCATCAACGTCTCGGATCTCAACGCGCTGGCGAATCACTCCGGCGAAGTCACGGTCGAAACGCTGGCACAGGCCGGCATTGTTCGTGATGCCAGCATGCCTCTCAAGGTGCTCGGCAACGGCGAACTGAAGGCCAAGGTCAGCGTCGTCGCGGCCCGTTTCTCCGCCTCCGCCAAGGCCAAGATCGAATCCGCTGGCGGCAAGGTCACGGAACAGCCCGCCATGAAGTGGACGCGCACCGGTCCGGTGCCCGCCATCAATGTTCCGCGCAAGCCCAAGCCGGTTGAAGTTGCGACCAAGGCCGAAGGCGGAAAGTCCGCCAAGCCAAAGGCTGAAGGCGAAGCTCCCAAGGAATCCGCACCCAAGGCTCAGAAGGAATCAGCTCCCAAGAAGGAAAAGAAGGAGAAGAAGCCCGAGTGATGAATGCGCCGACGCGGTTCGCTTCGCTTGTCCCTTCTTCTGAACAGATAAAATTCCCATGTTTCAGGCCGTAGTCAACATCTTCAAGATCCCCGAACTGCGAAACCGCGTGTTCTTCACGCTGTTCATGATCGTGGTCTATCGCATTGGATTCTGGATTCCGCTGATCGGCGTGGACCAGTCCAGACTCAAGGAACACGCTCAGCAGGCTGCGGAAGCCAGCACGGGATTCGGCAGCATTCTCGATTACACGTCCACTTTCTCCGGCGGTTCATTCAGCCAGTCAACCATCTTCGGTCTGGGAATCATGCCGTACATCACGGCGTCGATCATCTTCCAGATTCTGCAGACGGTGATGCCCGGCCTTCAGGACCTCAAGAAGGAAGGCGCTTCGGGTCAACAGAAGGTGACTGAATGGACCCGCTATACCACCGTGTTCATGTGCATCATTCAGGGCCTGATGTGGCTGAGCTACATGAGGTCAACCAACCTCATCGAGCAGCATTTCCTTCAGCCCGGCAGCATCGTCATCTTTTATCTCGCGGGCATCGTCGGGTTGACCGCCGGTTCGGTCTTCCTGATGTGGATGGGTGAGCAGATCGACAAGTACGGCATAGGCAACGGCATTTCGATCATTCTGACGGCAGGCATCGTCTCACGAATGCCTCACGCCATTCAGTGGGTTGTTTCCAACACCGACATTTCCACGCAGGCCAGCGCCGTCAAGCCCCTCGGATTGACCGGCGTGCTTTTCCTGGTCGCCGCATTCGTGTTCGTCGTCGCTGGCGCCATCGTGATCACCGTCGCGCAGCGCCGCATTCCGATTCAGCAGGCCAAGCACACGCGCGGACGCAAGCAGGTCGGCGGTATGAGGCACTACCTGCCGCTTCGCGTCAATCACGCAGGCGTCATGCCCATTGTCTTCGCCAGCACGCTGCTCGTGTTCCCTGCCGCGATTCTCGGGTATCTCGCGGGCTGGGCCGGCAACTCTGACAGTTGGTGGGCCTACACGATTTCCTTCATGAAGACCAACTTCACGATGGGCGAATTTCCCTATGTTCTTGCGGAAATCGCCCTCATTTACTTCTTCTCGTACTTCTGGACCACCATCGTCTTCAGTCCTGAGGACATGGCCAAGCAGCTCCGCGATGCAGGTTCGTTCATTCCCGGTCTGCGGCCCGGTCCTCGAACTGCAGAATATCTGCAGCGTGTCATCGGGCGAGTCACGTTTGTGGGTGCCGGCTTCCTGGCGGTCATCGCGGTCATCCCCTCAATCGTCGCCCACCAGATGGATATCCCATTTTTCGTCTCTTCGTTCCTTGGTGGAACAAGTCTGCTTATCGTTGTTTCCGTGGCGCTCGATGTTATGCAGCGAATCGAAGCCAACCTGCTCATGCGCAACTACGCCGGGTTCCTCGGTGCCGGTGAGCAGGGACGCCCCGCGCCCCGCCTTCGGAATCCCCGTCGCTGACCCATTCATTCACAGGATCACATGCCCAAAGAGGAAAAAATCACGATCGAAGCTGAAGTCACCGAGGCGCTCCCCGATGCCCGGTTCATGGTCCGCCTTCCCAATGGAAATGAAATCCTCGGGTATGTGTCCGGCAAGATGCGAAAGTTCTTCATCAAAATCCTCCCCGGCGACAAGGTCACCATCGAACTCAGCCCCTATGACATGTCCAAAGGCCGGATCATTTTCCGTCACTGATTCACTAGTCCGTTTTCACGAGTATTCGTCATGAAAGTCCGTTCCAGTATCAAGCGTCGTACCAAGGATTGCCAGATCGTTGTCCGTAAGGGCAAGCGGTATCTCATCAACAAGCGCGACAAGCGCCTCAAGGCTCGACAGGGATAATCCTCCACTCGTC
>DASZQE010000186.1:0-4476 GCA_035550175.1 Phycisphaerales bacterium
AGTGTCGATCCGCCCAGGAGCCCGAGCTTCGCCGGGTTCCCCACGCTCGTCACGCCCAGCGTCACGCTCACAAACACCAGCGGAATGATCATCAGCATTAACGGCCGGATCACCACCAGCGTGCCCACGAACTTCGTCCAGTGGTCCGGTCCGATCGGCTCAACCGCGTTCGCGCGCAGGTATTCGCCCGCCAGCGCGCCAGCCACCAGCCCCAGAATCATCAGCACTGTGATCGCTGCGGATTTTCCCATGCTCTGTCCATCAGCCTACCGCGCATCACCCGCATCCGTCCAAGACATGTGAATGAGGGGAAAGCCTCTTCTTCTTCACAAATGCCTATTGCCTATTGCCTATTGCCTTTCTTCTTTTCTTCTTCATGTGTGCGTTGTGCTGTGTGTTGTATGCTTTGGTTTCTCCCCCACATGCTCAGCGTCAGCAGCGTGAACAATTTCTGGCCGTGATCGCGCTTCCCGCTCATATGTTCATCAATGAATCGCTGCACCGCTTTCCTGTTGAGCTGAATCGGCCCGAACGGTTCTGCCGAGTTCAGATGGTCCAGCAGCATCGTCTTCATCCCGCTTCCCTTGTGCGGAAGATCATCGTTGCGGAACCACTCGCCGATCGGAATCGCAAACCCCATCTTCGGCCGGTCCACGATCTCCCTCGGCAAGTACTTCCGCGCAATCGCGCGCAGCAACCCCTTCCGCTGGCCGCCCGGCATCAACTGCTCAACCGGCATGCTCAGCGCCGCGCGAGCCAAGTCACGATCCAGAAACGGACACCGCACTTCCAGCCCGCACGCCATCGACGCGGTGTCAACTTTGCGAAGGAGGTCGTAAGAAAGATATGTGACCACATCCAACCATCGCACCGCGGCGGTTGCATCCTCAACGCTGGCGTTTGTACCTTCCCAGTCGTTTGGTGGACCAACGAGCCCTTCGATCGCAGCGATCGTAAACACCGATTGCATCGCACTGACACCGAGAATAGGGTAGTCGCGCGACATATCTCGCAATCGCGCAAGCTTATTCAGTCGGCTTTTCGGATGAAAACGATGAAATGCGCCAACCGGCGCAAATTGTAGAACTCTCCAGAAGCGATGGAGAGAGCGAGCAGCCTGATATCGCTCGTACCCGACGAACATTTCATCGCCCCCATCTCCCGCGATTGCGACTTTCACATGTTGTCGCGCCGCCTTGCTGATCCAGTAACTTGGCAGAATGGAGCTATCTCCAAAAGGTTGCCCCATGATCCCAATGAGTGTCAGCAAGTCTTCTGCAGGTCTAACGGCGACGTCTAGTGTGGTGTGCCTTGTTCCCACGTGCTTTGCCACCGATTCCGCATGATTCGACTCGTCGTATCGTGGATCGGGCATGCGAATGCTGAACGTTTGTAGATCACGCTTGTGTTGCTTTGCAAAGTGGGTGATGAGCGATGAATCGACACCGCCGCTGAGAAAGCATCCAAGAGGAACGTCGGCCTCAAGTCTTCTGGCTACAGCCTGCTCAATCAAACGCTCAAATTCAGTCGTTCCAACACTCGGCCGCAATTCGTCAAGACAGGCTTTTTGATCGTGCAATATCGATGTTTCTGACACGGGATTGATGACCTGCGATTTCCCCGGCGCGAATGAATAGGACGCAGTCGTTGAATCACGAGGCGCCGTCGATTCCCAGATGAATCCACGTCGCAAATAATTCGCAGTCCAGTGGTTGAGTTCCGTACGTTCACTGAACGTGAGTAAAGTCGGGATGTTTTCGAGCGGATCACAATCGCTTGAGAACGCGAAGAATGTTGGAGTCGTTCTTTCTCCAATTCGCCAATCTGGAGTTTGTCTGTAGAAAAGTGGTTTCTCTCCAAACCAATCTCGCGCGAGAAAAAGCGACGCATTCGCCCGATCCCATACCGCGAATGCATACATCCCCTCCAGATGCTCAGGCAACTTCTCTCGCCACTCCCGCCATCCGTGAATCAATACTTCCGTATCACTGTGATCCGTGACAAAGCGATGTCCCTTCCCTTCAAGTTCCTTCCGCAGTTCACGATGGTTGTAGATGCAGCCGTTGAACACCACCGCCACCAGACCCTCAGCATCATTTCGCCCGCGCTCGCTGACCATCGGCTGCTCGCCTTCCTCCAGGTCAATAATCGCCAGCCTGCGATGCACGAACGCAACTTCCACCACGCGATTGACCTTCGTGATCGCGCCATCCTTTCCCTTTTCTTCAACTTCAATTTCAACCCGGTCCCGGAATCGCCCGCACCCATCCGGCCCGCGATACGCAATCCGCGCATCAATTGCGTTCAGCCACTCCTCCGGAATCGGCTGCCCATCCGTCCTTAATATCCCGCCGATTCCACACACATCGCCTCACACTTGTATTGATCGAACACTTCAATTTAACATCGATCGAATTCTTCTTAATAGAATATTTCTGCCTATTGCCTATTGCCTATTGCCTATTGCCTATTGCCTATTGCCTATTGCCTATTGCCTATTGCCTACTTACTTCTGCTCCGCCTCCACCTTCACGCACAATTCCTTCAATTGCTCCTCATCCACAGGTCCTGGCGCATCGGTCATCAGGTCCACACCATTCTGCGTCTTGGGGAACGCGATCACATCACGAATGTTGTCCGTGCCGGTGAGCAACATAATCAACCTATCAAATCCGAATGCGAGTCCGCCATGCGGCGGTGCGCCGTAACTCAATGCTTCTAACAAGAAGCCGAACTTGATTTTCTGTTGCTCAGGCGTGATGCCGAGGATCTGGAACACTTTCTGCTGAATTTCAGGCCGGTGAATACGAATCGATCCGCTGGCGGTTTCGTAGCCGTTGATCACGAAATCATAGCTTGATGACACGCACGAACCAGGATCGGAATCCAGCAAATGCAGTTGATCCGCGCGCGGCGCGGTGAACGGATGGTGTTCGCTCACCCAGCGATTCTGCTCAGCGTCGCGCTGAAACATGGGAAAATCGACGACCCAGAAGCACTTCCACTCGTTTTCACGAACAAGTTTCAAATCCCGCGCCACCTGCCGGCGGAGCTCGCCGAGCACCTTACACGCGATCTGCCATGAATCAGCGGCAAATAGCACCAAGTCCCCCGAAGTGAGCGCAAGTTTCGAAATCAACTCCTGCGCGATTGGCGCGAGAAACTTCGAAATGCCCGTCTCAAATCCGTTTTGTCCGTATTTAACGACCGGCAGTCCGCCGGCCTTGAACGACTTGGCGATGTCGGTGTACTGGCCGTCCAGTTGCTTGCGTGTGATTTTTTCCGCGCCGCCGGGAATGCGAAGCGCGCGCACGACGCCTTTGTCCTTCGCGATCGCATTTTTGAACACGCCGAAATCCGTGCGCGCGGCGAGGTCGGAAATGTCCGTGATTTCCAGTTCATATCGCAAATCCGGCTTGTCCGAACCGTATTTGTTCATCGCGTCCATATAGCCGATTCGCGGCGGCGGACCGATGTCGATGCCTTTGACTTTCTGCAGCAGCGTGCGGATGAACTCGCCCATGATGTCCAGCACGTCATCGCGCTGGACGAAGGACATTTCCAGGTCGATCTGCGTGAATTCCGCCTGACGATCGGCGCGCGGGTCTTCATCGCGCAGACATTTGCAAAGCTGGAAGTAGCGCTCGCATCCGCCGACCATCAGAATCTGCTTGAAAATCTGCGGACTTTGCGGCAGCGCGTACCACTTGCCGGGATAGATGCGCGAAGGCACGATGAAATCGCGAGCGCCTTCGGGCGTGGTCTTGATGAGCAGCGGCGTTTCAACTTCAAGGAAGCCATGCGAGTGAAAGTAGTCGCGGGTGATGCGGGCGACTTCGTGGCGCATGCGGAGGGTGCGCTGCATCTGCGGCCTGCGCAAGTCGATGTAGCGATACTTCAGGCGGACTTCCTCAGCGATTTTTGCAGCTTCGTATTCATCAGGAAGAATCGGCGGCGTGTTGGTGCTGTTGAGGACTTCCAGGTCTTTGGCGAGCACTTCGATCTCGCCCGTCGGGAGTTTTGGATTCACTCCGCCGGTGCGGGCGCGAACATCGCCGCGCACTGCGATCACGTCCTCGCGGCGCAGCGAGCGGGCTTTCTCAATGACTTCGGGTGGGGCATCGCCGGTGTTGAAGACGATCTGCGTGAGGCCTTCGCGATCGCGCAGGTCCACGAAGGTGAGGCCTTTGCCCTGATCGCGATAAGTGTTCACCCACCCGGAGAGGATGACGGACGTGCCGACGTGCGAGGTGCGGAGTTGACCGCAGTTGTGTGTGCGTTTGAACATGAGGAATGAGCCTTGAGTTCCGCCGGGCCGAGAGACGAAGGGACGATCATCGGCGGAAGGGGCGATATGGTAGCAGTGGGAGGGAAAATCGGCAGAGCAGAGGTGAAGGAACGCACTTGGTACGGTTGCACTATCGGTTGAACCCCATTAACTGGAATTGCTGGTGCAATCAGGGAATCCATGATGCC
>DASZQE010000187.1:0-7706 GCA_035550175.1 Phycisphaerales bacterium
GCGCACCCGCATCGCAATGCACAAACCACGCCTGCCAGCGGTCCAGTGCCATGCGATACGAATCCGGTGTGCGCTCCCTCGCAATTGATAGATAGATCAGGTCCGCCTCAAATTCGCTTCCAGCCGTCGCAAAACTCACGAAGTTCGTCGTCTCACGTTCCACAGCATTGCGGATGTCAGCGCGCGATTCCGATCCCTCGGCAACGCACAATCGTGAACGCAGCGCTCGCTGCACATTCGCGCTGGTCACCAGGTTCAATGTGCGAGTGTTCGCATCTTCCAGTGCAAAAACCCCCCATCGCGCAGGAACCTGTGAAAAGCTCTTCGACACCCACCCGCCCTCAGCCGGCCTGGCGATCCGCTCCACGCGCTCCACGGGCGATGGCCATGCTTCCGTCACATGAAACTCCTTGCAGTCAGCAACGGCTTCGCGGGCGTCTTCGCACCACATGAAACTCCCCGCGCCGATGTCCGCTACATCACCATGCCCGTGATCGTTGCCTCAAATGCCTGGCGTCCGTTCACCACGCCTTGCGCCTTGCTGATGAACCGCTTCGGCCGGTACGAAACTTCCTTCGTAAGCACATACAGCGTGTCGCCCGGAACCACCTGATCCCGGAACGCCACGTCATCGCACCGTGTGAAGCCGATGAACCTCGGCTCAGGCGATTTCAGTTTGTACAGCAGGCTGCATACTTGCGCCGCAGCTTCAATCATCAGCACGCCCGGCAGCAATGGCCTCCCGGGAATGTGTCCCGGCACCCAGAATTCATCTTCACGAACGTGCTTGACTCCCAATCCCTCACATCGGTCCTCGCTGTGCCAGATCAGGTAGTCAATTTGTCGCATGTGGCCCGCCTGCGGATTCATCCTGCCGACCTCCTCCGGAGTCAGCGCCACTGCGTTCAGATCAATATTCGTCCAGTCGTACAGAAATGCGGATGGCACAGCTTCACCTGCATCTCCCCTCAACCCAACACCGAATCATGCCGCGCACATTGCGCAGCAGCATGTGCGAAACCATACGGAAAACTCCCCAAAGTGGCCAGCCCGACCGCGCAGCGATTCAATCACCTTTTTTCGCCTCTCACATTCAATTCACAATCATCGCAACTCAGGCTTTACTGCTGCTGCGTCTCTCGTGTCGCAAGAATATCCACGCGGACATCCTGAGCCGCCTGCTTGATTTCCTGCATTTTCTTTCGCACGCGAGTGCCCGCTGCCTTGTTTCCGCCTGTTGCCTTCTGAATGTCGTCAGCCGCTTCTTCCACAAGCCTCTTCAGTCGTTCATACGCATCCATGGTCTGTTTTCTCTTTCTGTGATGAATCCGAATCCCGGTTCATTAATCCGGAAAGCACGCGGCCACGCCCGCTTGCTCTCTGTCCACGGTTAACTATCTCACGCATCAGAAACCTTCCTGACAAGCGGCGAACCCCGATTCCTGCCACCTTTTCAATGAAATCCACCATTCACTGAGGTCTTTTTGCCACGGAATACCAAACAAAATACGATCGAACTGCCGGCCTTGTCGTCAAGGCCGACAAACCGTCGCCACATACACGCCCCATGACAGTCACCGAACACTCTGTTTACTGCTCAATGGCCTTCGCCAGTTTCAGGCATTTGCGGAACGATCCATGCGTCGAATCCCCAAGAAGCTCATACATCGCGGACAGAACCCCTGTGATCACAACACCAGCTGTTCGCATCCGCTCCAGTGCATGCGGAATCTGGTCTCTCTGACCCGCCGAAACGGCATCCGAGCACAGATAGCACTGTCTGCCCGAAGCCTGCAGGTCCAATGCCGTTTGCATTACGCACACATGTGCTTCCAGCCCGCACAGAATAACGTTGTTCCGCTCCCATCCGCGCAGCATCGAATCAACCATCTCATCCAGCGCTGAAAATCGCGTTTTTTCAATCCTGCGTGATTGGTCCGCCATCGCCCTCGTGATCCGCTCGTCTGTTCGCCCCAGCCCCTTCGGATATTGCTCCGTGATCACGTAGGGAATCCGTAGTTCTTCCGCCATGTGGACCAGCACAGTGCAGTTCGCCACAACGCGCTCGCGATCAATGATCGTCGGCAGCAGTCGCTCCTGCACGTCCACCACCAGCAGCGCAGCGGAATTGATCTTCAGTCGTGGAATCGGCATTCACGAAGCTTAAATTGCGGTTCATTCATTCGCAATTCGTGCATCACTGGGCTGGATGCAAAACTCGCCCTGCACTCGCAATCAGAATCATTCGCATTCCGTGCAGCTCATGACCCTTCACATCCCGTCCGCAGAATTCAACTCGAACCGCATGCGCTTCCTCCGGAATCGTCCCCACGCTGATGCGAAATGTTCCGTGCTCACCCACGACGCCACGAGTTTCCCAAAGAACATGATTGTTTGCCGAGAGATAGGCTTCGCGGAACGCGGTTTCATCCTCGTCGTTCACATCCGGCTTGGTTGCTGGTGAATCAGCGCTTTGAGCAATCGTCGATTCCAATGACACTCGAACTTCACCGCTCACCGCACTGACAAATGATCCGGTCACTTCCGCCGCGACATCATGGTTGTTTGCCGGGATCAACTGAGCGATGAGATTCGCATCTCCCTCACGATCAATGCCTCCGAAACCGGGCCGGATCAGCATCGTCGGGTCGCCCAGCAGGTTGTACAGCCGTGTGTGCATCGCTCGTTCTTCACTCAGCGAGAGATCCCACTTCATTGAATTGGCGATCGGCGTGGCGATCGCGTCAATCGCGCGATCCTCAGCGTCGCTCTCCCGCATTCCGCGTGCCGCGAACAAGTCCGCTTGACCGACCGTTCTGATGATTCCGCTCACAACTGCTCGGATCACATCCTTCTCCACAATCGCGTTTGCGTACGGGTGTGTGGGTCGGCTGCCCGCAATTACCGCCATGGGTCCGCCTGGCGCAAACAGCAATTCTTCAGCAAGGCTGCGTTCGCCGTTCGGCAGGTCAAACCACCCTGTGCTGCAGCAGCACAGAAGGGCGACAGCGGTGGGGGACCGAGCGCTGCCCAGTTCTCCAAGATCGTTTGATCGCAGAATCGGATAATTCTTTCCCTGCCAACTCAAATGATCGAAGCCCTGTGTGGACCCGTGCCCGATGTAGTTGAACAGCAGACTGCCGTTGCGCAGGTGGCTCAGCACCGTTTTCTCCAGGTCGTCAGGCGCCGGACAAAACACCGAGTTGGACTTCGCATATGTCACCTGCATCACGTATGCAGGAGGCACATGTTGTGCCACCATTTGCCTGAACAGGGATTCCATCACGCCATCCATGGCGCCGAAATGCCCTTCGCCGGCCGTAAAATTGATTCGCCACCGCCAGTCCGATGATGAACATGCGTCATCTGACCGCTTGCCCTGTTCAAACGCCTTGATCTTCGCCAGCGCTTGCATCGCTTCCTCGTTGTTTCGCGCAGGCACCCGCCCCAGTGCAACATCCGGCACATCGTCCTTGTCATCCAGATACTGATACGGCTCATCCGTGATGTAGTCGCGAACAGCCTGCCCATGCAGCGTCGCCCACAGCAGATGATCCTTCTGTTCAAACTTCCACGTCGGCACCCCGCCTCCCGATGCATCAACCCGCGCCGCATCGCCATCCGGCACATCCCCCAGAATCAGGACTGCACTCCCTCCTTCCGCCCCATTTCCAGCCTTCACACCCTTGAAGGCCTCGCGTATTCGCTTCTGTATCTCGTTGTTTGTTTCGCTCTGCTCTGCGTTCTCTCCCACCTTGCCGACACCCACAAGTCGCACCATCCACCCGCCGCCTTCTGGCGATTCCCGATAATCCGTCCACGCGCGCGTCGCCTCGATCAACCTCGCGTCATGCACGATCACCAGCATCTTTCCCGCTGGGTTCGCTGCAATCTGCTTTGCATCATCGCTCGGCTGTGTCTGCTGCCCAATCCCTCGCGCACAGACTCCAAGCAGGTACCCGCATCCACCCAAAAAGAAAATCCGCCACGCTCTTCGCATGGCGGAATCGTAGCTCGCTTTCAATGCCGAACGCACAAATTCGCTTATGACCAGTTCAGAATCACCTGTGTCAGGTCATCAATGTTGACCGCGCCATCGCCCCCGCACGATGTCGCGCTCGGTGCTGGAGCAATGTCCGCCGGGCAATCGCCCGCTCCGCACGGACCCCATCCGAGAATCACCGAGGTCAGGTCGTCAATGTTCACCTGGCCGTCGCCGTTCACGTCACCCTGATGGTTGATGCCGAGCTGCCCGCCGGCTTGCAGATTCTGCGCATAGACGTCATTCACGTCACTGCGCGAATCGCTCCACACCGCCAGTGTCTCGCCGCACGCGCTCATCACCGCATCCAGTCGTCCCTTTCCACTCACTGTGGAGCATGCGTCAATGATCCCGCCCGACCATGTCAGTGCGCCGGAGCCGTTCACGCCCATCGCCTTCACCTTCGCGCTGCCGGGCTGGTCAAAAAACAGCGCCGTCGCGCCGTCGCCGTTCAGCACAGTCTTGACAAATGCGTTCTGCAGCGAATTCAACGGCACATAGGTAATCGCGCTGTTCGTCCATTGCCGCACTCCTGCCGCGTTGAATTTCTGCCCCGACACGCCCCACATGTTCTGAACCGGATCAGACGAATCCGTCCAGAACACAAACGTCTCCTGCGTCACTGGGTTATACGCGCTGCTCGGCGAAAACCGAATCACTCCCGCCACCGCCGTCGCCACTGCCGTGCCGTTGTGTCCGAACACTTCCGTGCCGTTCACGTCCACATGTTGCGCATACACATTCCTCGTCCCGCCTGTCTCATACCAACTGAACACCGCACCCCCTACGCCGTCCGATTGGAACGGCGGGAAATATCCGAATTGCAACGCGCTGCCGTCAAACACAATCACCGGCGAGCCGGAATTCCACATCGCCGTCCCGCTCGCGTTGTACTTTTGCGTATACAGGAATCGCGCCGGATTCCGAACCCACGAAATAATCACGTTCCCGCGCGTGCTCGCCTGCACATCAGAAATGAAATCCGTGCTCCCGCCCGACGGTTCCTGAATCCCGCCCGCAGTCCACTGCGCCGCGCCGTTCGTGTCCAGTTTCTGCCGATGAACCGTTGATCCCTCCAGCCACGCCACCACGTAGTTCCCATCGCTCAGCGCCGCCACCTTCGGGCTGTTCCCGTCGCCCACCGAAACCTGCACGCCCGTCGCGCCCCACGGCATCGCCCCCGCCGAGGTCACCTTCGCGCATGTGATCTTCTCCCCGCCGAATCGCGTGTCCTGGAACGAAAGCACCGCATTGTTCCCGCTGTCCACGGTCAGTCCGTAATCCTGCGTCGAGCTTTGCGAAAGATCCGCAACCAGCACTCCGTTATGCGCAAACATCTCATTGCCCAGCCGATCCAGTCGCTGAATCCGCACGTCATACCCGCCTGCGCTGTTGTCAAACCAGCTGATATAGCACCCGCCGTCCGATGTCGCGCGCACCTTCGGCTGCACCTGCTCGTTCCCCAGGTTTGCTACCGCCAGGTTGTTCGCCGAATTCGAACTCCACTGTCCCTGCGCTTCCCCGCACCATCCCGCGAACAAGCCCGCGCATGCGCAAAGCGCCAATTTCGTACTCACCATCTCAGCCTCCTTCGTGTTGTTGGCCCCACATCCGCAGCGCCCTCGCATGCAGCGCAGCATCAAGCCAAGCAACCATCTTGAGGCGTACCCCTATTCCCCGCAACCTCTTTTCTCCCGATTCTCGCTATTCGTTGTCCTGCCTCTGTTCGGCGATCCCCCATTCTGCGCGTTTCCGCCCATGTCAACCGCCAATGTGCCCTCTCTCTCAGTTGCAATTTCCCCACGAAAGGATCACCGCCGTCAAATCATCGATGTTCACATGATTGTCATGGTTCACGTCCGCAGTGCTCGGCAGGAATGGCGTGTTCCAGTTCAGAATCACCTGCGTCAGGTCATCAATGTTCACAAGGTGATCGCCCGTGATGTCCGCCGCACACGTCGCCGGTGCCGCATTCACCGTGAACAGGTAATCCGCTCCCCACAAAACCGCCGGCAGCGCATTCACCGAGCACTTCAGCAGACTTGTCGCTTTGATTCGATACTGATACCCGCCCTCAAAACCCGGTTGCCCGCTCGCTCCGCTCACAATCAGCGTGTTCGCGTCATTCGGATCAAGCGCGTACGTGAATCCCACGCCCGGCTGAACCGTCCATGCTCCGTTGCTGCCCTTCACCCGCTTCTCCACCGACACCGGAAAGCCCGGCTGCCACGTCACCGGCCCGTAATGTGTCAGTTTCACTTTCAATCCCGCGCTCGGGTCAACCGTCGCACCGTTCGCAGGTGTGCATGCTGTGGAATACAAGCCGAACGGCACAAGTCCCACCGCGCCGCCGCCCAGCGAACTTCGGCTTTGTGAATATCCCGGACCGCTGATCACCACCTGGTTCGGATCGCCGTTTGGCCCGATCTTCACCGGCGCGGTCCACGTCTGTCCTGAAGCGTTGTCCGCGTTCACCGTGATCTGTCCCTTCAATCCGCCCGTCGGCAGCAGTACGTACTGCCCCGCACCATTGAAGCCTTTGCCGATGTTCACGTGCCCCGTGAATGATTGCGAGTAATACAGATACCCCGCCGATCCGTTGTTCGGATGGCTCATCAATCCTTCCGTGTCCAGCGTGCCGTCAAACGCCGTCGTCGTCATCGCCCACAGCTTGCCCGTGCCCCCGCCGAATCGCGTTGTCACGTCCGCATGAATCCCGTTCAATGCGGAAATCTGCGTGATCCCGTACTTCGCCTGAATCTCAATCGGATTCCCCACGTCGCCGATCGCTCCATACGCCAGCACCAGGCTGATCTTCCCGCCATGCGCCCAGATGTCGCCCAGAATGTCTCCCTGCGCCGTCACGGAATTGATCCCGCGCGAAGAATTATCCGCTTGTGTCGAGACAATCGGCCCGGTCACGTCGCCGCCCGCCGTCAAGTCGCCGATCGCCTGTACGCTCACTTCGCCCAGGTCGCCCTTGATGTTCACCTTGTTCAAAAGCGTTTCTGCGTTCCCATGCTGCACCACGCTGTACACGCTGCCGACCCCCTGTGCTCCGTCGCTCAGAATCCGCACAATCACCGGCGAGCCTGCCGCCGGACCGTCCACATCAATGTTCACCACGTCGATGTTCTCGCCCCCGTCCCCGTGAATCTCATACACCGTGTCCTGTTGCGGCGCGTACAGAGTCTTCAGCGTGATCGTGTAATTCGCCGTGTGCGAATCGAATGTCATCGTGTAATACGCCGGCGACACGTTCGTCCCGTCCGCCTTGCGAATGAAGATCGTCGCCTCCGCCCCCTGCGAAAGCATCCCCGCGCCTGCCAAAGCTCCTGCAAGCATCACCCCCCGCATCATCCCGCCGCGTCGCTGCGAACGTGAACGCAACCCTCCAGCGTCTTCTCTCTTTGTGCTGCGCGTCAAAACCGGAATCGCAACCCATTCCGCCTGCAGGTGCATCTCCTGCATGTCGTCTTCTGCATGGGCCTCAACAAGTGATTCATGTCGCGATGCTCGCCTGTCCGTGATCGCCTTGGTGAGTCGATGGGCGCCCGTGGCGCAGAGCCCCACGAGCTTCAGTCCGTTTTCCGATCGGATCGCCGCACCGATCACCGCTCCAGCTTTTCTTCCGATGGTTTTCGATGTGCTCACCCGGGCCGCA
>DASZQE010000188.1:0-1866 GCA_035550175.1 Phycisphaerales bacterium
CAAGTACGCCGAAAAACGTCGCCGCCTATGGTAGCGAACTTGCTGTGAACTATCGGCGAATATCGCTCTGTTCCGCTGATGAATTCATGCGGATGTCATGTTGGCAGGCGCAACCGACCCTCACCGCTTCAACCGTTCGGAAACGGCGCATCCTTGATCCCCTGTCTTACTCCTGCGCCATCGGCTGACGACCGTGAATCGCATCCGCCAGCACCGCACGATTCGCATATTCAAGCTGCGAACCCGCCGGCAAACCGCGCGCAAGTCGCGTCAATGAGACTTGTCGCGTCGCCAGTTCCTGTGCCAGATACAACCCGGTCGTGTCCCCTTCAAGATTCGGATTCAAACCCAGAATCACTTCCTTCACCGCAGTTTGCCGCGAATTCGTCTCCGGCTTGTCGATTCGCTCGAGCAACCGCGCAATCGTCAAGTCCGAAGGTTCAACGCCCGCCAGCGGATCAATCGCGCCGGTCAGCACGTGATACACGCCCTTGTACAAGCCCGTCTGCTCCAGGCTCAGCAGATCACGCGCCTGTTCCACCACCAGAATCGTCGATGCGTCCCGCTGCGGATCGGCACACAGTCTGCACGGATCGGAATCCGCAAGGTTGTAGCAAATTGAGCAGATGCGTATCTGCGATTTGAGATCGGACACTGCTCGCGACAAGGCATTCGCCACCTCCGGCGGGGACTTCAGCAGATAGAACGCCATCCGCTCCGCCGACCGCCTCCCGATGCCCGGCAGCCGCGAAAGCTCATCAATCAGCTTCTCAACCGGCGTCGGATATGGAGTTGATCCTGTCGTTCGTTTCGCCATGCGCCATCCGTCAAGAGAGAAGCCCGGAAACCATTGATGTCGGCAATTGAATCCCCAGATCATCCGCAGCCTGCGCAATCGCCCGCTCTGCCGCCTGTCGCGATTTCAACAACGCTGCGTTCACGCAATCTCGAATCAAGTTCTGCGCATATCCAAGATCATTGCCCCCTGCATTCGCGTTCACCAGGCTCGCCAGCAGAATCGGATGCACCTCAACCGAAAGAATCTGCATCGCGCCGTTCGCCGTCACGCTCACCGCGCCGCCGCCCTCTTCCGCCTTCACGGTCGTCTCCGCAAGCTCCGCCTTCACGTGCTCAAATTTCGCCTTGATGCGCGGCATGTCCTTCATCAGACCTGCCAGCGACGCCATGCTCTTCAATGAATCAAACATGTTGGTCCGTTCTTCTGCTTCATTTCAAAATCAGTCGGAAAAAAACTCTTCATGATCAATGAGAAGTGAGTCGTGTTCGGAAACTGTCGGCGATTCCGATTCCGCACTCGCCGATGTCTGCAAATCCGATCCCTCTGAATCCGATGACGCGACGGCCTGCGTCGTGGCGTGCGCAGCGGCATCCTGCACATCCACGATCGAAGCGCTGAAAAGCTCCGCCGCAAACGCCACCAGTGGAATTTTCTTCGCCGCTTCAATCTCCTCCGATGATGCGTTCACCCGCGTCGGCTGCGCGTTGGCAACTGAAATATCCAGATCGATTCGCACCGGAAAACCCAGCGCCTGCCTCGCAAAATTCGTGAACGATTCAAGCTCCACCTTCATGAATCGCGCCCGCGGCGCACCCGACGGCGCCACCGCCAGCTTCAACGTCTCCTGCTCAAATCCATGAAAAATCAGGTCATCCATCCACGAGCCGAACCGCAACGATTTCGCACCCGCCGCCGCCAACTTCGCCCACATTTCCTCAGGCGATACGTCAGCGCTCCCCTTGCTCTGCGGCGCAGTCGTGTTGATCGCCCCCGGTCGCTCCTTCACGATCTCCGGCTTCGGCTCAGCGAACGTCCCTGCCGCCGACACGCTTCCCACGGATGCGTTC
>DASZQE010000189.1:0-3511 GCA_035550175.1 Phycisphaerales bacterium
CGATGACTTCATCGCAGACAGAGAAGGATTGTGCGAATTGCTCGAGGAGGAAGCGAGTACGAGAGTGCTGATGGGGCTGGAAGACACAGATGAGACGCTTGGGACATTCAGCGGCGCGGAGGGCTTTGAGTGTTTTTTCGATTTCTGTGGGATGGTGGCCGTAGTCGTCGTAGACGGTGACTTCGCCGTCGTGGACACGCTTGGTTCCGAGGCGCTGCATGCGACGATCGAGGCCGGCGAAGGAGGCGAGTGCATCGGCGATGTCGGCCCAGTCAGCGCCGAGGAAATTCGCGAGGATTCCTGCGGCGGCGGAATTGAGGGCGTTGTGCGCGCCGGGCATGCGGTTGGTCCACTGTGCGAGCCAGATGCCATCCTGCAGGATGCCGACGCGCTGGACCACAGGATCGTAGATGACGTGGTAATCGGCTTCGGGGTGGAAGCCGAAGGTTTCGACTTTGCAGGTGAGGCCGGTGGTGACTTGCAGGCGGTGAGCACCTTCATGAGCGATGAGCAAACGGCCGCCTTCTGCTGAAGAAGGCAGGAGTTGCGCGAATTCGGCGAAGGCCTGAATGACGGCATCGAGCGTGCCGTAGATATCGAGGTGGTCTTCCTCAATGTTGTTGATCAGGGCGATGGTGGGGTTGTGGTGATGGAAGGAGCGGTTGAACTCGCAGGCTTCGGCGATGAGGATGCCGGGCTTACCCTTGAGTTTGCCGAGGGGGATGGCGGGCGAGCCGGTGCGGGAGCCGCCGCCGATCTGCGGGCAGGTTGCGCCCACAATGAAGGAGGGGTCGAGTTTTGTGTGAATGAGGACATGAGCGAGCATGGCGGTGGTGGTGGACTTGCCATGCGTGCCGGCGATGGAGACGCCGGTGCGTTCGGTCTGGGCGAGGCCGAGGGCTTCGGCGTAGGAGATGACCGGGATGCCACGGTTTTGAGCGGCGAGCAGCTCGGGGTGATCGGGCTTGATGGCGGCGGAGGCGATGACCATATCGCATTGATCGGGGAGGTTGCCTGCGAACTGGTCGAGGGAAACGCGGACGCCCCGATGCTCGAGGTCATCGATGAGCGCTGAAGGGACGTAGTCGGAACCGGAGCAGATGGCTCCGCGCTGGTGGAGCATTTTGGCGAGGCCGGACATTCCGCAACCGCCGATGCCGATGAAATAGATAGCGCGGCGGGCAAATTTTGCGGACGGGGCGGCGGGAGAATTTTGAGAGGAGGGGGCGACGCCGGTGGATCGGTGTTGAGCCATGGGTGAGAGTTTATCGGCGCGGAGCGGATTCGGGCATTCAGAATGAGTGCATGGATATCAGCGTCGGCGTTTTTTGGCGAGGATGCGGTCGGAAGAAGGGACGCGAATGTCGTAGGCGAGGCCGACAAGCCCCATCAGGCGAACGAGGTAGTAGCTGGAATCAATCTGCCACCATGCAAGACCGTGACGGGCGGAATTGGGGAAAGCGTGGTGGTTGTTGTGCCAGCCTTCGCCGAAGGCGAGGATTCCGAAGATGACGTTATTACGGCTGTGATCATCGACATCGAAGGTCCGCGAACCCCAGATGTGGCAGACAGAGTTGATGCTCCAAGTGATGTGATGCACGAAGAAGACGCGAACGAGGCCCCCCCAGATAAAACCGAGCAGCGCGCCTGTCCAGGATAGTGAGATGAGGCCGCCGAGGATTGTGGGGATGAGGAGGCCGATGAGCACCCAAAGAGGGAAGAGGCGGCTGATAGCGGAGAGCATGACGTCGCGGCGAAGGTCGGTGACGTAGCGGGCGAGATCACGCGGGCTGTTCTTGAACATCCAACCGATGTGAGAGTGCCAGAGGCCTTTGAAGAGGCCGGTGATGGTCTCACCGTGGATATGGGGTGAGTGAGGATCGCCGTGGTCATCGCTGTGCTGGTGGTGGCGGCGGTGTGTGGCGACCCATTGGAGGAGCGGGCCTTCAACGGACATGGATCCGAGGGTGGCGAGAATGGCAGCGATAGGGCGGGGGGTTTTGAAAGATTTATGTGTGAAGAGGCGGTGGTAGCCAATGGTAATACCGAGGCCGGTGCCGACGTACATGCCGAACATCAGTGCAGCATGGAGCCAACTGAATCCGATTCCCCAGAGCAGCACGACGGCGGCGATGAGACCGAGGAAAGGCAGAAGGACGGCGAGGAGCGTGATAAGACGCAATCTGAGTGATGCAGGGCCTGAGGCATAGCCGGCCGTGTTTTCGGAGATGACATCGAGCGTGGATGAGGGAACATCGACGAAAGGGGAATTTGGAATGGTTGTCATTGGATGGTCAGTGCCGGAGAAGAGTAGAGAAGGAACTTTGAAAGGCACGATGGGAAGAGATATGGGAACTGGTCCAACGCCATCACCCGCGGCGCTTCCGTAGATAGATGATAGGCGGAAGAGAGGAGTTCGCTTGAAGAATGAGAGAGAAAGATGAAGCAGCCGGCACGGAGGGGCGCGAAGGAATTGCGGCTGAGAAACAGTACACTGGGGCGACATGAGCGATTTGAAGGACAAACAGGCGATCCACGCGCAGGTTCTGATCGTTGATGACGAGAAGGATCATGCGGAAGTGATGGCGGAGGCGCTGCGCAAGCCCGGGCATGTATGCACGATCGTGAATAGTCTTGAAGCTGCACGGGAAGAGCTTAGGCACGGCAATTTTGACGTGATTGTGACTGACCTGGTGATGGAAAACGAGGTTGCGGGACTAGAAGTGCTGAGGCTCGCAAAGGAGCAACAGGCGAACGCGGAAGTGATCATGGTGACGGCACACGGGGATGTGCCGACGGCGAAGAAGGCTCTGCAGGGAGGTGCGTATGACTTCATTGAGAAGCCACTTGATCTGCAGGTATTTCGTCACCAAGTGAACAGGGCGGCTGAGACGGTGCTGCTGCGGCACCAGAACGGCAGTTTGCGAGGCCAACTGGGATCTGCATTCGGGTTTGAGGGGATCATTGGTGATTCTGCTGCAATTCGGGACATCATCGCGATGATCAAGCAGGTGGCACCAAGCAACATTCCGGTGCTGATCACCGGCGAGAGCGGTTCAGGCAAGGAATTGATTGCTGCTGCGATCCACAAGCATTCAAAGCGGGCCGCGAAGAAGTACGTGACGTTCAACGCGGCTGGGCAGAGCGAGACTTTGCTGGAGGATCAATTGTTCGGACACGTGCGGGGGGCGTTCACGGGAGCAGAGCGGGATCGGGAGGGCGTGTTTGAATATGCGGACGGCGGGACGCTCTTTCTGGATGAGATCGGAGACATGCCGATTTCGATGCAGGCGAAATTGCTGCGCGTGCTGGAGACGGGAGAGGTGATTCGATTGGGGAGCAATGACGCGCGCAAGACCGACGTGCGGTTCGTGTCAGCGACGAACAAGGACATGAAAGCGGCGACGTCGCAAGGAAGATTTCGGGAGGATCTGTATTTCAGGATTCGTGGGACGGAAATTCACGTGCCAGCCCTGCGCGAGCGGCGTGATGATGTGCCGAGGCTTGTGAA
>DASZQE010000190.1:0-2593 GCA_035550175.1 Phycisphaerales bacterium
TAGCTATTTCGGTAATTGCGAGGATACGCTACCGGCCAATTGCTGCGATGTTGCGAATTATGAAGATCCTTGTATAGCCTGCTGGGGCGTGCCAGATGATCTTTGTTGTAAAAAGAAAACGGCAGTAACACCAGTATTCAAAGTGCATTGCTGTTATCCAACTGGAATAGATAGATGGAGCTATGCGCCAGTTGCCAATGGTTGTTTTCTTCAGGATCCCACGTGCAACCCGAGCAATCCACCGTCGTGTGTTTACGGAGCTCCTTATCCAGTTGGCTGTGTAACGGTCACGACGACTGGTACTTGCTCGTAAATGAGTGGGAACGTGAAATATGCTGTCCAAACAATACTGATGGTATTTTGTTGTATTGGTGTGGTATTAGGGCAAGAACCTAGCGGTCACCAAACAGTTCATGTCATTGCGACTCAACCTGTCCAAGCCGACAAGCGGATGGATAATCGTTTTCCAGCTTCGATCAATCCAACCGACCTCCTCACGTATTCCCGATTGCTTTCGCTTTCAGAGGAACAATCTGCATACCTGAATTTTCTTTATGAGCAATATGCTGAACAGTGGAATGATTTACTAGATCGAGAGTGGGGACAACTCGATGGTTTGAACGCATGGACAGCTGAAAAGATGCAGGGCCATCCCATTGATTGGGAGGCCGCGCAGCGATATGAAAATTTTATCATGCGAGAGCAGGCCGTTGAGAACAGCGAATTGCTCCTCGAGAGCACTCTTTTCAAGCGATTGGGGGATGTCCTGACTACCGAACAGTCCAGCTGGATGTGGCGTGTCACCTCGCATCGTGAACGAGAGCGGTGTGATGTCATACCAATGGGTTGGCCGGCCGCAAGAATTGATTTGAGTGCGTTGATTGACGAAGTCATTCGTCCTGACGACGAAGCACGATCGAAATTTGATGGGATTCTGATCGATTATGAACATGAAGTGACGGATTACTTTGTGGAAGTCGATCATGTGATCACGCATCGACTCGTTAAGAGTACATGGATGGCCGCAAAGTGGCATTATGAGGCTGATGGAAGCCAGATTGATACTCATAAGCCAAACTATTTATTTGAAATACAAGCGAGTTTTGATGAGCTCAAATCAAACGAATTGCGGGAAGAAGGCGATTTGCAGAAGAAGATCGTCGAATGCAACAAGAAAACATTAAAAAGACTACGAGACTTATTGACGCCGACAGAATTCGACTCTCTCGATAAAGCGTTTAGGCTCCGTGCATGGCCAGAGGTGTATATCGACTCATACGATCCGGAACTGTTTTATTCTCGTATATGCCGAGATACTTCGCTTACGCCGCAGCAACGAAGCGACATCGATGCAGCATGGCAATTGAGCCATCAACGATATGACGAAGTCTCGTTGAAAATGTCTGAAGAATCCGACAAGTCTGCAGAAACATTTGTTCGGACACTTGGATTTCCGGATTTTCCATCGTATAAGAAGAAGATGAGAGACTATCGTGATGATCGATGGAAAATTGATGATCATTTTGCAGATCAAGTCTTGACCGTCTTGTTGGAAGAGCAGTCTAGCTTGCGGCGCAATGTGAGCGAATACAAAAAGTGGATCAAGCAAGGCCGAGAGGCAGGGAAGAACGACTCATACCCGTGGTGAGGAAGGTTCGCAGAATGAAGGCGCCGAGTACGGAAAGAAAATGAAAAGCTGAACATTTCTGTGCAAAGGTCGCGTAGCGGCTCGGCTGCGGCGCACTCACGTTCGATGAGCAATGAACTCGAAGAGCGCGGAGATCGTAGATCGCAGAGTTCGTTGCAATGAGTTTGATTCCACCGAACTTGCGAGATCGAGATGCAGTGTCTGGAGTGCGAGTATTCGCTGATCAGTTTGGAGACGAATCGATGTCCGGAGTGCGGACGCGGGTTTGATCCGCAGAAGCCCTGGACGTTTCACGATCCCAAGGCGAGCGGACTGTTTCGCAGGCGATGCGCGGATTGCGTGTATGGCGAGGATTGGGTGCCGATCCGAAGGTGCGGACGGTGCATGCGAAGGGCGTGGATACTTTTCAGCCTGCCGATCGTGTGGTTTTTTCTGGGAGTCGCGCTTTCGATCGTGATCGGCGAGTCGCCGATGGATCCGCCGGGCATTCAGTGTGCGGGGAAGGATTACCTGGATTGGCCGACGTGTTTCGTTCTGGGTTTCATGGAGGCGGCGCTGATCGTGTTCGGCCTGGTGGGAGTGATGGTGGTGTGGGTTGCGGGACGGTGGGTGGTGAGAAGGGTTTTGTGGAGGTGAGAGGATGGCGAATTGAGAATCACGAGCGAGACCGCCTCCACGACGAATCATTGACCCGTGCTATCAAGAAATGAACCGGATTCCCGCCCCCAATCATTCGTGGGAATGGCGATGAATGAAGAATCCCTCGCTTGCGCTTCGGGCTATTTGTGGTCCGGCGTGCTGAATTCCGAGAGTGTGGTGAAATTGCGGGAGTGACCTATGATGTGGGGCTATGGCTGACGGGCAGAAGACACAGATTGACGGGCCGGAGACGCATGTGCGGAACGTGGCGATCATTGCGCATGTTGACCACGGGAAGACGACGCT
>DASZQE010000191.1:0-2212 GCA_035550175.1 Phycisphaerales bacterium
TCGATTCCGCCAGCAAAGGCGTCTGCCCTGAGTGCGGCGCATCTTTTTCTCTCGACTAATCAATCATTTCGTTGAAAATCACCATTGTCCGAACGCTTTGAACATCACGCCCGAACCGTCACCGTGCTTACGTTCCTCAGCCGGATCACCGGCTTGCTCCGCGACGCCTCCCTCGCACGCATCTTCGGCAACGGCGCGCTCATGGATGCCTTCGGCTTTGCATTCATGATCCCCAATCTTTTCCGCAGGCTCTTCGGCGAGGGCGCGCTCTCCGCCGCTTTTCTTCCCGTCTACACACAGCTCGACAAGACTCAGCCCGCCGTCGGCAAGCAGCTCGCCACTCTCACGCTCGGGCTGATGTTCATCATGCTCGGCGGACTCACCGTCCTCGGCGAACTGGTTCTCTGGATCGCGCTCTCGCTGGGCGTCTCGAAAGACGCGCTCGCGATTCATCTCACCATGATCATGCTGCCGTACATGCCGCTGGTGTGCCTCGTAGCCATCTTCGGCGCCATGTTGCAGGTGCATGGCAGGTTCGGTCCCACCGCGTCCGCGCCCGCCGTGCTCAACCTCTTTCTTGTTGCTGCTGCCTGGGGCGGCTACCAACTGCTTCGTAAGCCGCACGAAATCGCGCAGACGATGCCCGCGTCAGCCCCTGATCTCGATTCCTCGCCCGCAGCCATCACGCACCTCCATTGGGTCGCGTGGGTTGTCATCGTTGCGGGGTTTGTGCAGGTGCTCTGGTCTATGTGGAGTTTGCGCACCACTCCGTGGTACGCCGGCGCGCTTGCTCGTTGCCGCGAAGCCGGGCCGCACATGAAGCGAGTCCTCTCGCAGGCCTGGCCCATGTTCATCGGTCTTGGAGTCCTGCAAGTCAATACGTTCATTGACGGCATCGTCGCGTCCTACCCCACGACCTTCGGCCCCCATTTTTTCGGCTGGGAATACCCGCTGTCCTCCGGCGCGCTCGCTTCGCTCAACAACGCGCAGCGTCTCTATGAATTCCCGCTCGGCGTGTTCGGCATCGCAGTCGCCACCGCGATTTTTCCCGCACTCGCCAAACTCACCAATGACGTTCACGGCTTCTCCGACACGCTCCGCCGCGGACTTCGCCTCGTCATTTACATCGGCTTGCCCGCAAGCGCCGGCCTCATTCTCGTGCGCAGCCAGCTCGTCGCCGCCGTATTCCAAGGCAAGAACTTCACCGCCGACGACACCGATCGCGTGGCCTTCGTGCTGCTCGGTTACGCGCCCGCAATCTGGGCCTACAGCATGACGCACGTGCTCACTCGCGCCTTCTACGCCAAGGGCGACTCCTTCGCCCCTGTCCGCGTCGCCGTCAGCATGGTCTTCCTGAATTTCGCGCTCAACGTCTCGCTCATCTGGACTCCGCTGCACGAAGCCGGGCTTGCGTGGAGCACCGCCTTCTGCGCCATCATTCAATCGTTCATCCTGCTCCGCATGGTTCGCAGGCGCTACGCTGATCATGCCATTGTCGATCGTGATGTCCGTCTCAGTTGGCTGCGCACAGTAATGGCCACGCTGGTGATGTCCGCTGCGGTGATCGCCGCACAGATTTTCCTGCTGCCGATGTTGCGATTGACTCCGGCACACGCACTGACGTGGAGGCTGGCCGTGTTGCAGCTTGCATTCCTGGTGGCAGTGGGGGGGCTGGCGTATGCGTCCGCCTCCAAGGCGCTCAAGATGCCGGAGATGTGGTGGGCGGTGGGACGCCGGACTTGATAAAACTGACATGACCGCTACGGAATGATTTTGGACTTCCCAGATCTTCATCTGATGTGCAAACTAGAATTTAAGGATTATCACGTATTGTCACATGGACCATCACCAGCTCGATCTGAAAACACCATCGCTGCCAATAGTCGTTTGGGATAAGTGGACACCGAGCTATCGATTCCGCTTCACTTGCCGGTGGATGCTCATTTGCGGTGTGATATCGATCATTTTCTTCCCCATATTCAAATCCGTGCAGCCTGAAATCTCGTGGTCAAAAATTACTTTCCCTGCGATAGCTCTGACATGCATTCCTCTCTTGTGGTCATGGATGCTCGCTATTCAACCACGATTCTTCTGTCGGATCGACACGCGAGGCATCACCGGAAAGCGTCGGACAGGCAAAGGCAAAGACGGTCGTTTGCGACGCGTCCTCTTGACATGGGAATCCATCCGACGAATTCGTCTCGGTTACGGA
>DASZQE010000192.1:0-1897 GCA_035550175.1 Phycisphaerales bacterium
CAAACTGCTCAGGCGCAGAGCCGGCGCACGAACTTTCTCGCTGATGTGGTCGGCCATCACCATGTTCCAGATCATCGGTTCAACCGCGTGGGCTCTCTACGATTCAACGCAGACACCATCATCCAATCCCATTGCACAGGCCTTGGGCATCGCCTTTGGATTTCTCCTCGGTTCCGCGCTGCCCATCACGCTTCTGGTCTGGCTCAACCGCCCGAAGATCAAATCAGAGGCCGCTGTATGGAAATGATTTGATGTGAGTTGTTCAAGCGGCCCTGTTATGCGCGGGCATTCGCAGCTAAAGATGGCTCCAGCACATCCTCCGCCATTCTCAAGAGTTCCTGTCCGAATTCCTCGCTCAAGTGATTCGCATGGTCGCCCACCACGCCTTTGCGATAGAAACTGTCCGCTTCCTCGCCCGGCTTCCTTCCGCCGCTCACCTTCGCGAAATCTCCTGCATTCAGGCATGACCTTATGCTCGCGTCATCACTCGCCATCCCGAGGAAATTCAGCACCCGCCTCATCTCCTCGCCGGGGTTCTCTTTGCTTCGCTCGTAACTCCACTCCATGTACCTCGCGGGTCCGAGCGCTGTTCCCGCGCTTCTCGCCGCCTTCAACATCGGAGCCCATGTCTGCGTCGCGTACGCCTTCGCGTACTCTTCAATGCTCGTTTCCTTGATCCATTTCTGCTTGCGGAAATGAAACCAACCCGAGACTGCGCCGTCCCGCACATCCCGCACGCAGCACACGAATTTCGCCTGCGCATACACCGCACTCAGTAACGGCAGGTGCTGCGCATTGCTTGGCGTCTTGTCGATCACGCACCGCACCTCTTCGAGTCGTTTTCCGCCTCGCCCGTTCGCCAGCAGGTTCACAAACTGCCGGTCCGCTGCCTGTCGCATCAGAAAGACCGCGTCCGCATCCGTAAGCTGCGCCGCCGGTCCCTGACCGTATTTCACCTGGTGCGCGTTGAACGCCCGCATCAGGCTCAGCAGTCCCGTCAAAAGCACGCGCCCGCCGTTGCACTCGCCGCCGCACACGATCTGCGGATGCCCGTTCAGGCAGTTCATCAGCCACGTTGTTCCGCACTTCGGCGGCCCCACCACAAATCCAGTCGTCAAGGATTCAATCAGCCGCGATTGATTCTGCCATTCCGAAAATCCGTTCTGCCCAGCGCTTTTCGCCGCCTTCGCTTCGGTTTCGTGCTTCACCATTCACACATCATCGACCAGCGGGAATCCTCAGAAGCAAAAAGCCCGCTGATTGACCATCAGCGGGCTTCCTCCTTCGTTGTCATATGATGCGAATCTGGTTCAGCTTTCCGATTTCGGCGCCATTGCCGCATCATATCGTTTGCCGACATTCGGCCAGTTGATCACGTCCATGAACGCCTTCAGGTAATCCTTTCGCCGATTTCTGTACTTGATGTAGTAGGCGTGCTCCCACACATCAACCACCAGCAAGGGCGCCACGCCCCAGATCGTGATGTCCTGGTGTTTCTCCACCTGCAACGTCAACAGTTGCTTGCTGACCGGCTCAAGCGCCAGAATCGACCACCCCGATCCCTGCACGCCGTTCCCGCACACTTGAAACTGCTCGCCGAAATTCTTGAACGATCCGAAATTCGCGTTGATCGCATCCTTCAATGCGCCGCTCGGCTCGCCTCCGCCTCCGTCTTTCGGAGGAGCCATGCTCGTCCAGAACAGGCAGTGCAGAAGATGGCCAGAACCGTGAAACGCCATGTCCTTGAGCGCCGCACGAGTCATATTTTCTTCCATGTCTCCCTTGCCGTTCCGCAAATCCTTCAGCGCACTGATCGCCTTGTTCAATCCGTTCACGTACCCAGCGTGATGCTTGTCGTGGTGCAGCGTCATCGTCTCTTCATCTATGTGCGGCTCCA
>DASZQE010000193.1:0-2875 GCA_035550175.1 Phycisphaerales bacterium
GGGATGCCGAGCACGCAAAGTGGATGCTGCGAGCGATGCGCAAGAGGGACCATGAGGTTTTGACGGGTGTGTGCTTGCTGGTCCCGATTGGTCAGATGCGGTTCATGTACTCCGACTCGGCAAAGGTGATGATCGGCAACCTGCCTGATCATGAAATCGAAGCCTACATCACAAGCGGCTTGTGGCGCGGAAAGGCCGGTGCCTACAACCTTGAAGATCGCCTGAATGCAGGTTGGCCGATTTCATACGTGGGTGATCCAGCGACGATCATGGGTCTGCCCATGCAGAAATTGCCGACGTGGATTGCGCAGACTTTGAAAGAGAATCCGCTCCGAAATGCCGGACCGACCGGTCTGTGATACGGTGTTGTCATGTTCCTGCTGGCTGATGTGCATGTCGCCCCGGTCATCACGATTCCGCCCGCGATTGCTGTGGTGGTGGCGGCCGTGTGGTATTGGAATCGCCTCGGCAGGCCCGATGTGCCTGTGAGCCGCAAGAAGATCAGGCGATTCTCCATTGTGCTCATCATTGTGCTCATGCCTGTGCTTGTAAGTGCCCTGAGTTTCCGGGACCCCACTGTGGATCGAGAGGCCTATGTCTACAGTTGGATGATCTCCATGGGCATTCTGCTGGGAATCATGGGCACTGCAATTGCCGACGCATTGAATAGCGTCCGATTGCATGGCAAAATGCTCCGTGGTGAGGTGGAAAGTGCAGCGAGCGAGTTGGCACGAGTGATGAAGGAACGAGCGGAAACCGGCGATGTGGACGAGAGCACAGCCGGCGATTCGCGGGCATCCGACAACGTTGGAGGGCGGCGATGAACACAAGCCCCATGCCTGAAGCGCTCCGGGTTCTGGCACGGCCTGCGTCGTGGGGATATCGCGTGGCCGTCGCCATGCGGAACCGCAAGTTCGATCAGGGAAAAAATGTGACCGCTGTCAGTGTGCCCGTGATTTCCGTGGGCAACATCAGCGTTGGGGGCGTCGGCAAGACGCCGATGGTCATGTGGATGTGCGAATGGCTTCAAGCCAGGGACATGCACCCCTGCATCGTCATGCGCGGATATGCCGCGGAGGAAGGCCAGCGGTCGGATGAAGAAGCCGAATACGAATTGCGATTCCCGGATATTCCGGTGCTCGCTCAACCCGATCGCGTGGCCGCGCTCAATGGATTCCTTCCCGCGAATCCGCACATCAACTGCGTGATCATGGATGACGGCTTCCAGCACCGCATGTTGAAGCGCGACATTGATCTCGTGCTGATTGACGCATCCGTTCCGCCGTCAAAGGACAACCTGCTTCCGCTGGGATATCTGCGCGAACCCGTGACCGCGCTCAGGCGCGCCACTGCCGTCGTCATCACGCACGCCGGTGCGGTCGATCCGGATTTGTCTGCATTTGTGGAATCCGCGCACGGCAAGCCCCCAATCGCATGGACGGATCACCATTGGCCGCATCTTCGCGTATTCGAGCACAAGAGCGCCGACCAGCCCGTGCCGACGACCTGGTTGCAGAAGAAACGCCTCGTCACAGTCCTGGGTGTGGGCAACCCCGATCATCTTTTGAACCATCTCAAGACCTTGGGCGCAAAGATCAGTGTGAACGTACCTGCCAGGGATCATCAGAAATTCGATGAGCAGTTCGCTGCCACGCTTCAACGTCGATGCCAGGGAATGGATGCGCTGCTCGTCACCGGCAAGGATTGGGTGAAGCTGCAACGCCTCATCGATCCTGTGGATTTCCCGGTCCCCATTGTCATCCCGCACCTCACGCTCAAATTCGTGCATGGCGAGCAGACGCTGAAGGACCTGCTGATGGGCGCGATCAAGCCGACCGTGTGATTGGGTGAATGCCGATGCTTCGGCAGAAGACCTTGGCGGAATCGTCTCGTTTTTCCGTCCCGTCCCCCTACAATTCACCATACCACATGCCCACGCTGCTCAACGCTCTCCGCACCTACAAGCCATTCAAGGCGCTCGTCGTCGGCGATTTCATGCTTGATCAGCATGTCTACGGCGCAGCCGAACGGCTAAGCCCCGATGCGCCGGTCCCCGTGCTGCACGCGACCAAAACCGACGACGCGCCCGGCGGCGCATCCAATGTCTCGCTCTGCATTCGCGGACTGAAGGGCGACGTGTGGTGCTGCGGCGTGGTCGGCCATGACAAGGCCGCCGACACGCTGCGCGAAAAGCTCGCCGAATCAGGATGCGACATTTCCGGATTGCTCACCGATGACTCCAGGCCGACCACCGTCAAGCGAAGCATGGTGGGGCTGGCGCAGCATCGACACCCGCAGAAAATGTTTCGTGTGGATTATGAATCCAACGCCCCGCTCAGCGACACGCTGCGCGACAAACTGCTTGCAACGATCAAGTCGCTTCTGCAGAGCGTGGATGTCGTTTGCCTTGAGGATTACAACAAAGGCGTCTGCACGCCGGAGCTATGCAAGGAATTGATCGCCATGTGCCGCAGCGCCGGCAGGGAATTGCTCGTGGATCCTGCCGCCATCGAGGATTACAGCAAGTACTCACGCGCCACTGCCGTCACCCCCAATCGTTCTGAAGCGGAGTTGGCGACCGGTCTTGACACGCCGATTGATGCGTCGGAGCTTCACAACGCGGGTCTTGCGACTCGATTGCTGAAAGAGCTTGACCTTGATGCCGTCGTCCTCACCCTCGACAAGCACGGGGCGTTGCTTGAGGAGCGAGGCAAGAAATCCGTTCATGTGCCGACCGTGGCCAGGAGCGTGTATGACGTCACCGGCGCAGGCGACATGGTCCTGGCCGCCCTCGCCGCAGCACGCGCGAACAAAATCGCCTGGCATGATGCCGTGCGGTTCGCAAACGTCGCGGCCGGGCTCGAAGTGCAGGTCT
>DASZQE010000194.1:0-1671 GCA_035550175.1 Phycisphaerales bacterium
CGTTGCCGATGCCCGGTTTCAACAGGCGGCGCTTGAATATCAGAACACGGTTCTTCAGGCTGCTTCAGATGTTGAATCCGGACTGTCGCGATTTCTGCGCAGCCGTGAACAAACGCAGTTTCTCGCTGAAAGCGTGACAGCGGCACAGCGCACCGCGGATCTTTCGCTCATTCAATATCGCCAAGGCGCGATAGATTTCCTTCGCGTCAATCAAGCGCTTACCGATCTTGTGGAGCGACAGAACAGTCTTGTCATCGCGAGAGCAAACGTGGCGCTTGGTGCGATCGCGACGTATCAAGCACTCGGCGGCGGCTGGGAAATTCGCATTGGCAAGGAATTCGTGCCGCAGCAAACGATCAACGAGATGCGCAGGCGCACCAACTGGGGAAATGTGATCCCACCAGCCAGTTCAGATTCGGCTGAGATGAATGAGCCGCCGTCAACGACCGAACCTCAGAATCAGGAATCTTCCAATGATCAACCCGACTGATCGAGGCTCCACATTCCCGCTTCATGCGAAGCTGTTGCGAAGGCTTCGGCTGCCGTGTGCTGTGGCCGCATTCATATTCGCAATACCGGGATGCAAGCCGAAAACAAACACATTTGCGCCACCACCTCCGCCAGAAGTGACGACGGCACACCCGATCCATCATTCCATCACGCACTATCTTGAATACACGGGGACCACAGAGGCCTATCAATCGGTCGATCTCCGCGCTCGCGTGTCGGGTTTTCTTGAATCCATTAATTTCAAGCCCGGAGCAACGGTCAAAAAGGGTGATCTCCTCTTTGTGATCGACAAACGCCCGTATGAAGCAGTGGTGAACCAGGCTCAGGCGCAGGTGAGCGCGGACAAGGCTTCATATGAAGCCGCTGAATCCGACGCGAGGATCGCGGAGGAACTGGCATCGCAGCGAGCAGGCAGCGAAATCGACAAGATCACGAAAATCGGCAAGCGAGATTCAGCCAAGGCTGCGGTGGAAGCCTCAGAGGCGGCGCTTGAGAACGCCAAGTTGAACCTTGAGTGGTGCGAGGTGCGATCGCCAATTGATGGTCGAATCACCAAGAATTATGTCGATGTCGGCAACCTGGTTGGTGCGGCCAGCATGCCGACGGTGCTTGCGACAGTCGTTTCATCCGCGCCGATTTATGTGTCAGTTGACGCCAGCGAAAGCGACCTCTTGATGGTCCGCAAGGAGCGAATGGCGGAGACCCCGACAGCGGAACCGGGGCAGATGGCTTCGGGCGAATGGCGGCCGGTTGATCTCGCCACAGCGGACACGAATGAATTCAACATTCATGGCCACATTGATTACGTCGATCCGGCACTCAATCCGCAATCAGGAACTATTCGAGTTCGTGCGGTCTTCCCGAATGAAGATCATCTTCTGCTGCCGGGACTTTTTGTTCGAGTGCGGATTTTTCTGAACACCTACGAGGCGATGCTTGTGCCCGACACGGCGCTGCTTTCGGATCAATCGGGCCGGTATGCACTGGTTGTCACTGAGAAGAACACGGTCGAACTTCGTCGAGTCAAAATCGGTCGGCTTGATGGCACGATGCGAGTTGTTCTTGATGGTCTTTCCGACGGTGATCAGGTCATTATTAATGGTCTTCAGCGGGCTCGTCCGGACATCACCGTGAAAGCCACGGCGCAGGAAATTCATTACG
>DASZQE010000195.1:0-2350 GCA_035550175.1 Phycisphaerales bacterium
CGGAAAACGCAAAGGATGGCATCGCGGTCTGGCCGGCTGCGAATCCCGAAGTGAATGAAATATCGCTTTTCGTGGCCGGTATCAGTGGCGAATCCACCCGTGTGAAAGACCCCAAGACCGGCAATGATGTCATTCTTCGCAAAACCCTGGAGCGGGATTATCTGATTCCCGGCGATTCCACGGCTCGTGGCGGGCAGCCTGCGCAACTTCAAAATGAAACCTGGGTGATGCGCTGAGCGGATGTGGGGGGATTTTGCCCTCTGGCTCAAGGATTCCAGACACGCTATACTGCTGGTCTTTGCCCGATCGGGCGTGGTTGATTGTTTCAGGAGTGCTCCGTCATGGCACATAAGAAGGGCCAGGGTTCCACCCGCAACGGCCGAGATTCAAATCCGCAGTATCGCGGCGTCAAGGTCTACGGCGGGCAGTTCGCCAAGGCCGGTTCCATCATCATTCGTCAGTGCGGCACGCCCTTTCAGGCCGGCTACATGGTGAAGAAGGCCAGCGATGACACGCTCTTTGCGCTCGTGGATGGCAAGGTTCGCTTCCGTGGCCGCAAGGTTGACGTGATTCCTGCCGACCCCGCTATTCCGCAATATGTCGCGGTTGAATCTGCCGCGAACTGAGTGGTCTGACATTTCATGGATTGTTTCACACGGCGGGATGCCAGCGGCGCCCGCCGTCATTGTTTCAGGTTCGCATCATGCAGCTCGTTGATCAGGCAACCATTTTCGTGCGCTCGGGCAAAGGCGGAAACGGCTGCGTCAGCTTCCGTCGCGAGAAATACATCCCCAAGGGTGGACCGGATGGCGGCGACGGCGGAAAAGGCGGCGACGTCATTCTCGTGGGCGATTCGCATGTCAATACGCTGCTCACTTTCGCGCTTCGTCCGCATCTGCGCGCCGAGAACGGTGAGTCTGGCAAGGGCGCGAACTGTCACGGATCTGATGGCGCAGATCAGGTCGCCAAAGTTCCGCTTGGAACTGTCATCATTGATGCTGACAGCGAACAGGTGGTCGCTGAAATCACTGAGCATGGGCAATCGGTGATCGTCGCGCAAGGCGGCAAGGGCGGTCTTGGTAACGATCGCTTCAAAACCTCCACCAATCAGACTCCGCGTGAGAGCACGCCCGGCGAACCCTGGCAGGAACGCACGCTCCGCCTTGAGCTCAAGCTCATCGCTGACGTCGGCATCATCGGCAAGCCCAATGCAGGCAAATCCACGCTGCTTCGTGCCATCACTCGCGCCACGCCCAAAGTCGCGGATTATCCCTTCACGACTCTTTCGCCATACCTCGGCATCGCAGAACTCACGGGCGAACGGCGCATCGTCTTTGCGGACATTCCCGGATTGATCGAAGGCGCAGCGGAAGGCGCAGGACTGGGACACGATTTTCTTCGCCATGTCGAACGCACCGCGCTCCTTTTGCATCTGTTGGATATTCATCCGCCGGATGATTCCGATCCCGTGGAGAATTACCTCGCCATTCGCCGTGAGCTTGCTGAGTATTCTCAGGAGCTTGCCGACAAGCCTGAAATTATCGCTGTCAACAAGCTTGATCTTGTGGATGAAGACCAATTGGCGGACTTGAAACGCAGGTTGACGCGCGAGCTCGGAGGCAAAGGCGTCCCGCGACGCGAAGTGCTCTTCATCAGCGGGGCCGCGAACTTGGGCTTGCGCGAACTGCTAGAAGCCTGCTGGCGGCTGATGCAGGAAGTCCGGCTGACCGCTTCATAAGCTCGTTATTTGAAGAATGGGCGATGTGAGGGCGATCAAACGCATTCTGTGCGGTGCTGTCTGTGCATATGATCATCATGGTGAACAAGGCGCTTCCCCATGTCGTCATCATCGGAGCGGGCTTTGCGGGCTTGACCGCTGCGCAATCACTCAAACGCGCACCGATTCGTCTCACGGTGCTTGATCGCCGCAACCACCACGTCTTTCAGCCGCTGCTGTATGAAGTCGCCACCGCCGCGCTTTCGCCTGCGGACATCGCCGCGCCGGTTCGTACGGTGCTCGCCCGCCAGAAAAATGCGACCGTCCTCATGGGCGAGGCGCTTGATGTGGATACCGCTGCACGGAAAGTGATCCTCCGCGATGGCGAAATCCACTACGACTACCTCGTCATCGCCACCGGTGCGCATCACTCCTACTTCGGTCATGATCAGTGGGCCAGACTCGCTCCGGGATTGAAAAACATCGAGGACGCGCTCGAAATTCGCCGTCGATTTCTGCTGGCATTTGAAGCGGCGGAACGTGAAGGCAACGAAGCCGTACGCCGCGCCAAGCTCACGTTCATTGTTGTCGGCGGTGGACCGACCGGCGTTGAGCTTGCCGGCACCATGGCTG
>DASZQE010000196.1:0-4554 GCA_035550175.1 Phycisphaerales bacterium
TCGCGTTCGTTCGGATCTGAAACAATTCGAATCTTCATGTTCGCATAGGCCGGCAGATACGCCGAGAAGAAAGAAACCGCCCGTTGCACCTGCGGGTCTTCAGGTCGAATGTCGTTCGGCGCTCTCGCGATGTGATCCAGAAACGTGACGTGCTTGATCGAAATGCTCGTCTGCTGCTGCCATGCCACCGCGCCCCATGCAAAAAGCGTGAAAATCCCTGCCGTCGCGGTGAAGGTCAGCCACGAAAGGTGCGATCGCTTGAACCCCTTGAGTACGAAAAATCCCCCAACGCATGCCACCCAGTATGCGATGAACAGGAAAATTGCCAGCGACAGTCCGATCGTGGCCTGTCGGGTCATGCTGATCTGCTTTGAGAACGTCCGCCCCGTTGCGACAGGCACGTTTGAATCGTAATAGCTCCGGCTCAGGATGTCGTTTTCCATGCTCGCGAATTCCGAGGACGTTGGCGTGTCTGCCCGCCGCCCAAGTATTCGGTTCCAGAACGCGTCACCTTGCGGCGGCGTCGCTGAAAGTCGGCCGTCCGCAAGATCAAGCCCGATCAGCGTGATTCTCCCGAATCCGAATGTTCGCTGGATGGCGATCACTCGTCCGTCCGGCAGCGCGACCAGCGGTTCATAATGATTGTCAATCGCGTCATACGTCCCGCGCAGATCCTTGAACACGCGGAAATCCAGCAGCGGGTCGCGGGTGTTGATGAACCGTTTCAGATTGTTTGATTTGGTGATGGTCGAAATGATGCTTGACAGCGGAACCGACTCATCCTTCCGCGGCATGCCCGTGATCAGCAGATCACCCAGCGGATTCTTCTGTGTTGCGCCGAGGTCCCATGTGTTTCCTGCAGATGGCAGGGACACGATCAGGTGATTGCCGCGCCGAATGTATTCCCGCAGCGCTTCAGTCTGTTCAATGGTCAACTCTCCGGGCGCGGATCGATCACCCGACCACACGATTGCTGAATATGACTGCAAGCCCTCCCATCGATCCGGAAAATCCGCAGGCAGAAGCCCTGAGACAATTTGTGACAGTTCGTTCGTTGCGGGGTTCGTTCCGTTCGGCGCAGTCGCGCGATAATGATCAAGCCCCAACCGCGAAGTTCCCACCACCCCGATCATGGCTGTTGCCGGATCGTTGGCCACCGCCTGTGCATCTGCCGGAAAAATTCGTGCCCCGCCGATTTCACTGGTGCGGCGCCCGTTCACTTCTTCAAAGACTCGGATGAGAAATGATGAGCTGTTGTCCGTTTGTGGCGGAAGGGCCGCATACAGCCACACCAGTTTCGGTTGCGACGGTGTCAACGCCGTGGTCCGGCCTGCTTCGCAGATGTCGCCGTCCGCGTTGGTGACTTCGATCTGAACCCACACGTTCATCGATTCGGACCGGTTTGATGTCAGCTTCACCCGGATTGCTGTCATGTCGCCCGGCCGGTACGCGGACCCGAAGCCGAACGTGTCCAGCACCACATCCACGTCCTTCTGCTGTGCAAACGCTTGTCCGCATGTGCAGAGGACCGCAAATATCAGAATTGGAAGGGTCAAAGCCCGGAGAATCATGGCGAAATACTGTAGCAACATGCTCTGCATCAAGTGAGGTGCTTTTCCGGCCGATCGCCACCTATATGGACGTATCTTCCCTGAGCGATGTTCAGTGGATTTCTTGGCTGGCCCTTAGCGCTATCGCCTCATTGGTCATTCTTCACATGCTCGCCCGCGAGATGGACTCTGCAGCTGTCCGCAACAAACTGCGTGCTGAGGTCATCCTCCTCAGAGCACAGCAGCAGGCCCGTCTCGAGGCCATGCGCCGCTCGATCAACGGTCATTCCCATGAAGTCGTGGCAGAAATTGATGATCAGGCCGAAATCCCCGACCAGACCACGCTTCGTCCTGCTGCCTGATTTCCCTTCAGCCCTTCAGGCCTGCAAACTCCGCCAGGATCGCTGCGTGTGACCGGATGCCCTGTTCATAGCACGTCAGCTCGAATTTTTCGTTTGGGGAATGCACCCGATCATCATCCAGCCCGAATCCCACGAGCAGTGAATCGAACCCCAGAATCTTCTGCACCGACCCTACCAGCGGAATTGATCCGCCCGTGCCGATCAGGAACGGCTGCTTCTTGTACACCTCCTGCAATCCTCGTTGCGCCGCCTCCAGCCACGGCGACGAAGTCGGCACCCTGATCGCTGGGCTGCATCCGTGATCATGGAATTCCCATCGGCAATCAACGGGTGTGCGTTCCTTCAGAAACTTCATCAGGTTCGCTTTCACCTTCTTCGGATCCTGCGCCGCAACAAGCCTGCAACTGATCTTCGCCGTTGCGCTTGCGCCGATGACCGTCTTCGCCCCTTTTCCTGTGTACCCGCCGTAAATCCCGTTGATCTCGCACGTCGGCCGCGACCACGTTCGCTCCAGCGTCGTCCGGCCCTTTTCGCCGTACGGCGTTTTCATGCCCGCGCTCCCCAGAAACTCTTTCTCGTTGAACTTCAGCGCCGCCCACATCTTCTTTTCTGACTTCGTGAGCTCAATCACGTCATCGTAAAAACCCGGAATCTGCACCTTCCGATTCTTGTCGTGCAGTTGCGAAAGCACGCCGCACAGTGCGGTTGCAGGATTCACCAGCGATCCTCCGTACATCCCCGAATGCAGATCGTGCGAAGGTCCGTGCAAGGTCGCTTCGATGTACACAAGTCCGCGCAGCATGTACGTGATCGCCGGTGTCTTGATGTCCCACATCCCCGTGTCCGAGACCACGCACACATCCGCCGACAATTCCTTCTTGTTTGCTTTCAGAAACGGATCGAGTGAAAGCGAGCCTGATTCCTCTTCGCCCTCCAGCAATACGGTCACCTTCACCGGCATCGTCTTATGGGCCGTCATCCACGCCCGGAACGCTTCGATGAACGTCATCACCTGCCCTTTGTCATCGACAGCTCCCCGCGCCACGATCTTTTTGCCGTAAGGCGATTTCACCACCGTCGGCTCAAACGGCGGCGATTTCCACAGGTCCAGCGGATCAGCCGGCTGAACGTCATAGTGTCCGTAATACAGAATGTGCGGAACCTTCGCCGATTTCGGACCCTCCGGTCCCGGGTGGTGTGCGACCACCATCGGATGCCCCTTCGTTTTCCGCACGGAGGACTTGAACCCCAGCTCAGCCAGCTGGTCCGATGCCCACTTCGCTGCGCGCTGCGTCGCGTCGTTGTACGCGGAATCCGTCGATACCGATGGAATCTTCAGGAAATCCGAAAGCCGTTCAACTGATTCAGAAAAATTCTTGCTCGCAGACGCAAGCACGGGCGCAAGTGGAAGAGTGCTCATGCCCCAAGTATAGGGAAATCCGCCGGACGCAATTCCTCACGTTCTTCGTCCCGAAGCGTGTTCACCAAGCTGCTTTCGTCACAACATCATCGCTGCGGCCGTCAGGTATACGATCGCAATCATGCAGACCAAGGCCACGAACACAATGGCAAGCCAGCGCTGCAGAATTCTCTCACGACGAACCGGTGCGTGCAGCGGCCTGCTCAGGCTGATCGGCTGCCCCAGCAACCCTTCCATCTCCGCGTACGACCGCGCCGGTCGCTGTGTCAGGTCACATCCGCACCGCGCACATCGTCTCGCCTGTCCGTTGAGCAATAACCCCCCGTCGTATCCGCACGAGACACAACGCCGCATGAGTAGCCGACGGTCAATCGTCCTGACTTTCTGGAGCATCTGTGGTGATCAAAGCCTATCACCGGGTTTGCCAATGTGAAGAGGAATGATGAGGAATTGTTTCACTGCTTTGCAACGTTGCTTCTACGCAACAATCCACCGACGACTTTGTCCGTCTCCATTGCTGAAATGGGAAGGTGGCGGATTTCAGGCAGCAACCCGGCGACTACGGCTCGTTTTCCGGCAGCGGTGGCAGACCCAGGCACTTCCTGTAGTCATGCGGAGTGGCACAAATGACCACCCCATCCTCGATCGTCAACGCCAGGGGCGGCGTGATGATCCACCTCGTTCCCAGCGGCAAGGCCAGAATCTCACATGGATTGTCCGGCATTTTCCATGCCCCTGCCGACGTCAGAACGTTCAGATCATCCGGGATTTCCACTGCATGCACGGGCGCGTCCTGCGGGTGTATCAAATCCCGGTTGAACATCGCTTCACAGTGTTCGCACGTCCGGCTGAAGAAAATCACGTAGTGCCTGCCTTTGTCCAGTCCCTTCGGCCACACGGGCATGTACTGGAATAGCTCAAGCTCCCTGAAATTCTTCCCCACCCATGCTTTCAACGTGTCTTCGTCATCTTGAATCAACACATAGCTCGGAAGCGGCTTCGGCGATGGGTTGATCGACGTATTCGACCCCTGTTCCGGCTGGCTCGTGATTGCGCCCGTGTTGGGTTCACTCTGTGCCGGGCTTGTTTCTGCGGCTGTCATGGGCGTTTGCTCGATCGGCTCCGCCAAGAGCATCGGAGCAATCCTCGCAAAGCTCGCCACTGTTCCTGCGAATATCACCAGCGCCGCGCCAATCACCGCACTCGATTTCAGGGTTCGATT
>DASZQE010000197.1:0-2304 GCA_035550175.1 Phycisphaerales bacterium
AATCGTCACCGTTGGGATTGATTAAGGTGGGGAATCGGATGGTGGCTGCGAGCAAGAAGAAGAAGGCTGAGGAAGGTGCTGAAGGAGCGGCTGCCGCTCCCGGCGCAGCTCCGGCTGGTGCGGCTGCAGCGAAACCTGCTGCCGGGGCAGCCAAGGCTCCAGCAGCAAAGCCGGCAGGCAAAAAATAGTCGAACCTGTCGGTCGCAGTTCAAATCGAAGACGCGAAACCGGCCCCATTTGTCTGGCCGGTTTTTTCTTTGTTCAGGCTGACGAGATTTCGTCCGATCGGTATTGGAGTGACTATCGTATGACATGGGGGGCGTGGTAATGACCACGGGACAGGAGCAGAGGCGACGTGAGCAGCACCATGGCGTTTGAAATGGAAACGTTTGATCTTGAAACCCTGATCAGCGATCGTGCGCGGAGCATCGACGTATCAGGCATCCGTCGCGTGTTCGAGCTTGGCGCAAAGCTGGAAAAGCCGATCAACCTGTCGATCGGACAGCCTGATTTTCCGGTCCCTGATGCGCTCAAGCAGGCCGCTGTCGCTGCCATTCTGGGTGATCGCAACGGGTACACGCTGACGCAGGGAGTTCCGGAACTGGTCGCATCAATCCGCACGCACCTTCGCAAGGATGTTGGATGGAATCTTGATGGCGGCGACCTGAACGCCATCGTGACGACCGGTACAAGCGGCGGTCTGCAACTTGCGATGCTGGCATTGCTGAATCCCGGGGAGGAGGTCATCGCAGGCGATCCGTATTTCGTTGCATACGAGCCGATGGTGAAGATCGCTGGCGGGAAATTCGTTCCTGTGGATTGCTACCCGGATTTCCGGCTGACTGCGGAGCGGGTTGAGAGCGTCATCACTTCGCGGACCAAGATCGTGATTGTCGGCTCGCCTGGCAATCCGTCCGGTGTGGTGCTGAATTCGCAGGAACTACGCGAACTCGTGGAACTGTGCGAAAGCCGGGGAATACTCATTGTTTCGGACGAGATTTATGACGAATTCACCTACGCGGATGCGAGGGAAAACGGACGATGTCCGAGCCCTGCCAGAATCAGTGAGCGGACCCTGCTCATTCGCGGTTTCGGGAAGACGTACGGATGCACGGGGTGGCGATTGGGATACGTGGCGGGTCCGAAGACATTGATTCAGCAGATTGCGAAGCTTCAGCAATACACGTTCGTGTGCGCGCCTTCAGCGCTGCAAGTCGCGGTTGCTCACGCATTCGATGTGGACATGTCGCCGGTGATCGCCCGGTATGCGGAACGAAGAAACCTTGTTGAGCGCGAGCTCGGCTCGGTCACAAACGTCACTCACCCCGGTGGAGCGTTCTATGCGTTTGTCGAAGTGCCCAAGCGTTTGAAAATGACTGCGACAGAATTCTGCGAAAAGGCAATCAGCAAGAATGTGCTGGTGATTCCGGGGCGCGTTTTCAGCAGACGGGACACGCATTTCCGCTTGAGCTACGCGGTCTCTGATGAATCGCTGGCTATGGGACTTTCGATCCTGAAATCGCTGATGCAATGACCGACAGGTCACGGCCGTCGTGGTCCACTGAGTGCCATCGTGTTACTGGACCGAAACGGCCCTTCCCATGTTGCCAAGTCTGCGCAGTTAGTGCTCGACGAACAGCAAACGTCATACGAAGACACAAACTTGGTTGCTCATGGGGCCAACCGCTCTCATACTTGAATTGCGAACACGATCGACGAACTCAACATGCCATCCACCCGCCGCCGACGGTGAGCTTTTTCCCGTCGGCGGTTTTTTCATTTCCACGAAGCAGATGTCGATTGAGCCGTCCACAGAAGTGGAACAACAGGCGACAATGAAAAACCGACTCGGAGCAGAATTCTGCTCTGAGTCGGAGGTGTTCTTTTACAAGCTGAATCGCTCAGTCAGTTCCCGTTTGAGGACGACGTGCCGGAGTTGCCTGAGGGCGGAGTTGAGCCACCTTCATGTCCAAGCTTGGCAGTTGAACCGGGAACCGGAGGAGGAGCGGAATCCGTAGAGACCGGACGACGATGTGAATCGGCAGTTTTTTCCAATTCCTTGTCGCCGCCGCCACAGCCATAGAGAGCTCCAGCCAAGACGGTGAGAGACAAGATCCCAAGTAATCTGCGAGACATTTGTGAGTTCCTTTGCGAATTCGTGAGAAATGAAACGCCTCTAGAGATGACGATTGGAGGCGGACTTTCTTAAATGTACCCGGACAATTCCCGGGACGCCATTTGCCTGCATGCAAGAATACGGCAACGGGGGGGAGAGAGTTCGTCAATGGAGGGTGGATGAAGGAG
>DASZQE010000198.1:0-6174 GCA_035550175.1 Phycisphaerales bacterium
AGGATTGTGTCACCATTCGCTCGCCCTAAAATATGCAGCTCCTGCGGAGAGCTTGAACCCGCAACTGTGTCTGCGTAGATTCCATCGTCGAGCTTGAACTCAGCGATGGTGGAATCAACTATCTTGAACCATATCTTGTCAGGTGAAACGTCGTAAGTTGCTGTGACATTTTCAATATCACCCGGCAGAATCGTTATTTTTGTGTCGTCTAAGTGAGTCTCTGGATCTGGCGTGAGTTCCACATTCGTCACCGTCAACCTCTTCGTCCCCGTGCAATAGCCGCAGTATGAGCCCGAAATCACATACTCACCAGGTTCATCGAAAATGATGCACGCATCCTCTCCCGGTTCAAGGGATGTGCTGCTTGATCCGTTGTCAAATGTCGCGCTACCCGAGGTCATACCGCCCTGCTGCTGACCGCCTGGCGCTGAATCTGTGACGTTCCATGTCACGTGGTCGCATGGTGGGTAAATGCCGGGACTCAGTTCTGCCTGCATGCAAACCGGCGTATTTATGCACTGCACATCGGAGTCATTTGGCGTCGTGATTTTCAGACAATTTCCAGATCCATCGCCGATACCTGTTCCATTTCCGTTGCCACTCCCACCTCCGTTGTTCCCGTTCCCACCGTTTCCATTTCCACCATTATTCGTGCCTCCGGGATGCTGGTTTCCTGTACCCTGATGCCCGTCGCACCAAACCCCCCCTGTCGTCTGACCCGATCCAATCACCAGTCCACAAATATGCAAATTCGATCCGGGCGGTAAAATGTCGGCGTATGCTTTGAATCCGAATTGGTCCATGAGAATTGCCAAGTCAGTCGCATCAACTGAATTATCCAGATTGAGATCCCCATCCAAGACTGACAGCCGCGAATTGGAAGTACCAGTCATCCCAATGTTGGCGGTTAGTCGGATTAGATCGTCCGAATCAATCGCGCCATTCGCGTCTAAATCACCGATTACAGGTGTCCACAATTCCCACGAAATAGCCCCATCTAGTGTGCCAACCAGAAATGGGCCATCCGTTACAGACCAAAGTGATTGATTACCTGAATACACATATGTCCTCGATACTTCAGAGCCGTCCGATTGCTGTGCCCACGACATGATGCGAAGGTCTGCAAATCCATCTCCATCCAAGTCATAGAGTGGTGCGACTGCGAAGCCAAAATCCTTATCATCCAAATAGTTGGGATTGAACACCCACGCTGCGTCCGCGGCAGACAGATCCAGAACGTGGATAGCACCATTGTCATCAGCTTTGAACGGTCCATTGAATAAATATACTCGCCCTCGCCCACCAGCTCGCGTAGCCCCGACAAGCAAGTCTATTTCACCATCAAGATTGACGTCCCCAACTGTCGCAACAGATGCCCCGAATCGATCGCCGATGCTTCCGCCACGAATTGTTGCGAGCAAAGTGTTCCCAACACCTGATCGCACAATAACTTGACCGGCATGATGCATCCCTGACGGATCAGCATTTGGGTCACCCGCAACATTGTCTTTGACATCATCGCCTGAAAGGTCTTCATTCCCTCCACTGTTTCCATTGCCTTCCTGCGGGTGCGCAACGCAAACAGTCAGAGCCTGCACAACGAATAGAAATGCAAATGCAAAGGTCAAAAGTGTGCGCGCAAAATGAACTAATCCCGAAAGGCCCAAATATTGAATTCGCATGACTTTTCATCCCGAAAGAAACCCGCGGAAATCCATAAAATATACTCGAACACTCTGCAAGTGATTACATTCTGCAACTCTCTCACGATGCCACTTGATTCAACAAGTGCAAGTACCCAACAAAGAATTTTTTACCGTACCCAATTATCAACTATTTACCCCAATTCATTTGAGCGATTGTCAAATCAAGAATGTTCATGTCCCATCGCCTCACTCTCGCTTCGCTATCCCTCGCCGTCCATGAGGTTGCGGCGCTTGCGGGCGCGGAGGAGGTCGATGAGGGTTTCGAGTCCACCGTAGCCGTTGATGAGGACGATGAGCACATCGAGCAGCCAGTTCATGACGGTGTTGGCGTGGTCGAGCTGATCGAGCGCGAGCGTGACGATGAAAGCGATCGCGGAGGCGAGGGCGACGAAGATATAGAGCAGTTCGCCGACGCGGGCGTTGGTGAGCATGGCGATTCCGCAGAGGCCCATGCCGAGGGACGTGCAGCGGAGGCTCCACATGTCGATGGCCCAGAGCGGGACGAACTGGCCCTGGGCGTTCACGGGCGGGCCGGAGGGCAGGTAGAACCCGAAGTAGCCGAGCACGACTGCGCCGAGGAACATCATGAAGGCGTTGTCCATCAGGCCTTCGCGTTTGGCGTAGGCGTGATGATTGAGATGGTGCGCGTGTGCGTGCTGATGCGGGGAGGAAGCGGGCGCGTGCTGATGAGGGGTGGCGGAATGTTCGCCATCATCTGCGGGCGGGTTGTCGGACGTTCTTGGGTCTTCCACGGATATGGTCCCCCGTCCCCCTGCGATTGGGGCATTCTGCCTGATCGCGGAGCGGATTGCCAGTGCGGAGGAGATGGAAGGCGAAGGGCGCGGATGATGGTTGAGGGCATCGGGCTTTTTGGTTTGCGTGGTTTTGCGTTACTTTTACGGCATGGCGCTTGATGAGATTTCGCTGCTGGTGCTGGACGTGGATGGCGTGCTGACGGACGGGTCGATTGTTCTGGATGACCACGGCGTGGAGACGAAGCGGTTTCACGTGCGCGACGGCACGGGCATTCGCATCTGGCAGCGGCTGGGGAATCAGGTGGCGGTGATCACGGGGCGGACGGGCATGGCGTTGCGGCATCGCGCGGAGGAGCTGGGCATCTCGCTGATCTACGATGCTTCGGATGCGAAGCATCGGGACTTCACGGATGTGCTGAATCGCTTGAATCTTGCGGCGTCGAATGCGGCGGTGGTGGGTGATGATCTGCCTGATCTGACGATCATGAAGCTGGCGGGGTATGCGATTGCGGTGGGCGACGCTTCGGCGGAGGTTCGCAGTGTGGCGGACTTCGTGACGAGCGCTGCGGGCGGCAGAGGCGCGGTGCGCGAAGCGATCGAGCACATTCTGAAGGCGCAGGACCGGTGGGATGAGGCGGTGGCGATCTTCTCGCAGACGCAGTGAAGCGAGGCGCATGCGCAACGATTGCCTGCGTGCGTGGTTGGGAGACGGGGACGTTGGGCGGATGCGGCTCATCGGCAGCGGGTTCCGGGTACTATATTTTGGGTTCAAGGATGACCTCGCATGGCCACACCACAGATGCGCTTTCGCTCACCATCGCTGCACGATGATTCACGGCTGGACTGGTCGCCGACGACTCGCAAACCGAATCCGTTTCTGAACAAGCACATGATGGTGATCGGCGCGGGCGTGTTGTGCGCGCTGCTGCTGCTGATCGTGATTCTGAACATCAAGACGGGTACGGGACCGACGCTTGCGGAGGAAAACGCTAGCGCTCCCAAGGCGGAGGAACTGGTGCCGACGGCGCTTGGGAACGCAGATTCAAACACGAAGGGGTTTGATTACGCGCACGGCACGATTGATGCGCCGCAAGGCGCGTGGATTTCGATCACTGACCCGAAGACCGGCAGGCTGGTGCAGCAATATCGATTCGATTACATGAATCCGAATCCGCCGGGCAAGGGGCCGGAGTGGATCGCGATGGACAACCCGCAGGTGAAGTTGTTCATGGAATCGAATCGGGTGGTGGTGCTGACGGGGAAATCTTCGCTGGCGCATGCGCCGCAGCGCGCGCTGGTTTCGGGCTCGATCACGGGTGATGTGACGATCAATGTGTATGAGCCGCAGGATGGCAAGCTGCCGGACACTTCGACGGCCCCAAGCTCGCTGACGGTCAACACGGAACAGGCGTCGTTTGACAATTTCCTAGGCGAGGTGCGATGCGACGGGCCGGTGCTGATCAATCATCCGCGTGCGGAGATTCCGGCGCACAATCTCCGCCTGCTCATCAATGACACGAACAACACGCTTTCGCTGCACATGGATGGCGCGGATTACATCCGGCTGCACCCGGATGAGCAGGCGGCGATTGCGCAAGGCGCGGCTGGGAATGCGATGACGCCCGCACAGGCTTCGCAGGCATCAGCGTCCAAATCTTCAAACAGAACATCATCCACGCACCTTGCGTCCGCAGAGGGGAGTCCGAAATCGGCAGCGAAATCGGACGGTGGCGCGAAGCCTGCAGAGTCTTCAACATCCGCAGCAACACGACCTTCAAAGCGTGCGAAATCCGCTGCTGATGCGCCGACGTTCTATCATCTTGTACTTCATGACAATGTACGCATCGTGCAAGGCGATGGGCAGACGGGAAAAGTGCTGACCGGCGACACGCTTTCCGTGATTTTCTCGAGCAAGACGAAATCGCTTGAGGACACGACGCTTTCGTCACGAGATTTTGTTGCGCCATCGTCCCTGCGGAGTTTTCTCCTTGCGCCTTCTGAAGCTCCGATTTCTGCAATCGCTGCACTTTCGTTTGCGCAGACTTCTCGCCTTGCTGCTGGAACTTCTTCAGCAACATCTCTTCAGCCCGGCGAAACGATGATTACGTTCACCGGGCCCGTCACGCTGGAGCCGTTGAAGGATTCCTCGCTCGCACCGCCCACCCCTGAGGATGCGCTCTTTGATCTCGCAGGCGCTCCAGTCACGGTTCACGATTATTCAAAGGATACAAGCTTTACGTGTGCGTCGGCCCGCTACACCACCGCGGATGAGCGAGTTGATCTTCTTGCCGATGCGGACCACATCGTTCACATGACCTCCGGCAATTACCTTGCGGAGGGCCGACACGCATGGCTTGCGCAGACCACGGGACTGGCAGGATTCGTGGGCGATGGCTGGCTGGGACAGGTTGAATCATCCGCGCCATCGACGTCGCAGCCTGCATCACAACCTGAATCCGAAGCGCCTGCGGCATCACAGCCGACCAACCCGCTGGTGCAACTGAAGATCTCGTGGACCAAGGGCGTTGATCTGGCAATGGATCCCGCAACGTCGGGGTCACAGTCGCGCAAGCTTCGCAAAGCGACGTTCAAAGGCGATGTCCACGTTGAGAGTCCAGAACTTGCGCTTGATGCTGAGACGATGCACGTCGGCTTCCGCGCCGATTCAGGCGAAACCAATTCCATTGAATCCATTATCGCGGAGGGCGCACCGGCGGAAAACGGGCAGCCGGGCAAAGGGGTCGCTGCGGATCAGCGCACGCAGATGCTTTTTGCGGACTATCTGCACGTCACGCTTGTGTCCGCAGCCAAGTCTCCGGAATCACAACCCGAACCTGTACATGATTCAACGGACACATCGCTCAAGGACAAAGCTGCACAAGTGCAGGTTAACACGCTGACCGCCAAGGGTGATGTGCAGATTCTTCTTCCGGATGGCACGCGCGTGTTTGCCGATGATGTTTTCGCAGATGCGCTCAAACGCACCGTTTCACTGAAGGGCACAGATGTTCTCATCGTTCACGATACCACTGTCATTCAGAAAGGCTCCGATATTGAGATTGATGACACAGCAGGCTTCTCGCACATGGATGGCCCGGGGCAGGCATTGATCCTTTCACAACCCGTGCCCGTCATTGATCATCACCGCATTGCCAAGCCTGTTCTCAATGAGGATGTCAATCCGATCCAGGCCCGCGTGCATTGGGATCAAGGCGCGGAATTCAACCATCGAGCCAACGATGGCGCAGGTTCGCTCACGGTCCGTGGCAACGTCGATGCAGAATCGCATCCCTCGGATCTCGAAAAGAACACGATGACCGGCGATGCGCTCACCATCGACTTCCAGAACAATTCCGCTGTGTCTCAACCTGTTCCCACGACATCCGCTGCAGCCGCGACGTCACCTGCAGAATCAACCGGCTTCTTCAAGCTTTCTCCTACTGCCAATTCCGGTTCCCGCATTGCGTCCCGCCTTGTCGCCACCGGCAACGCCAAACTGCAGAACACGGTCATGCAGGATGCCCATGACACGCAGCCCCGAATCTTCTATATCGCAGGCGATTCCGTTGATTACGACGCACTGACCACCGAAGCTCTCATCAACAGCGCCGGCGAACTGCTCATCCGCGATGTGCATTCGCCTGAGCAGGCTGCCGCTTCGTCGCCCGACAAAAGCGTTCCTCTGCCCGATGCGCCATTCTCCTCTCGCGGCA
>DASZQE010000199.1:0-5561 GCA_035550175.1 Phycisphaerales bacterium
CTCCAGAACGACACTTCGAGTGAAAGCAAGAGCGCAGAGAGTTCGTGCGAATTCAGCATCAGGGACTCTCAATCGGCAGCAACACGCGAAACCCTGCGGACTCAAACACTTTCACCATTTCAGGCGAGCGAAGAAAGTCGATGAACTCCGCAGCATGCACGTTGTCGGTGCATTGCGCGACCGGATAGTGCACAGGGTCGTGCAAATCAGACGGAATGGCGGCGATGACCGTCACCTTTGCGGATGATTTCGCGTCGGTGGCGTACACGATGCCTGCATCGGCCTCGCCGATTTCCACAAGCCGTAGCGCAGCTCGAACGTCTTTTGCAGGCACAAGCAACGGCTGCATGGAATCCCACCAACGCAGTTTCTGGAGTGATTGTTTCGCGTAGACGCCTGCAGGCACGTGATCCGGATCGCCCACCGCAATTTTCTTCACATTCGGCAGATTCTCAACGAATTTGAAATCCGAAGTGAATTGACATGTGAACGGCTTGCCTGCGGGTGCAATCATCACCAGTTCGTTGGCGAGCAGATCCTGGCGCGAAGCGGACTTGATGGCGTTCGCGCTTGCAACATCATCCATCCATTTTTCATCCGCCGAGATGAAGATATCCGCAGGCGAGCCGGCCTTGATCTGTTTCGCAAGGTTCGACGACGAATCGAAACTGAAATGCACTCGCGTACCTGTTTGGGACTCGAAAAGCTCCGCCGCTTTCTGCATGACATCTGTGGTGCTGGCGGCCGCGAACACCGTGAGCTGATCTGCTTGGGCGTCTTTCGACGATTGGCTGCATGCAGTCAGCACGGTCAACAGAACCAGATTCAGAGCACGGCAAAGATGGCGTATCACGGCACATTCTCCGTTCTTCATTGTTAAAAGACCCGTGAATGGTACCGGACTGTCAACTTTGCAGTCATCAGCATGCAGGTTTGAAAAAGCGACAGAGGCGACGGAGAGGAGTCTCGAAATTGACCGCAAAAATCGGGGTGTTCCGGCGGTGTGGTTGCCCGGCGCGAGCATCAGGCGGTCTGGCACGAGATTTGAAAGGTGTTCTTTGCGGACGTGTGAGTGAACCGCGTGTGCGGTGAGCGAGTCCCAAATTTTTGACATGTTCTTTGTTTGTTTACGAGTGATGGAGGTGTTTCATGTTGCCGACGATTCGACGCACCAATTCAAGTGTTCGTCCGTTTGGTTCGGATGGTTTCGGGTGGATTGACCGGGATTTCGGCCGTCTTGTGAGGCAGATGTTCAACGAGAACGGGCAGGATCCGCTCGCTGTGTATCCCGTGGACATTCGTGAAGATGACAACAATGTGTACATCGACGCGGAGCTCCCCGGCTTCACCAAGGATCAGATTGACGTGACGTTCGAGAAGGGCGTGGTCCACATCAGCGCGGAGCGCAGCGATGAGACCCGCGAGGGCACGGATCTGGTGAAAGAGCGGCGATACACCCGCACGCAGCGCAGCTTCAGCCTTCCCAATGTCGTGGATGACGCCAAGGTGGAAGCGACGCTGGATCATGGCGTGCTGCATCTGGTGCTGCCCAAGCGGCAGGAAATGAAACCTCGCAAGATTGCGATCAGCAACAAGTGATGATCCGAACGAAACAGTGATGTTGTGCGGCTCACGACGCCGGGCTGAACGCTCGGCGTCGTTCATTTTTGCGTAGGCTGTCAATCATGCGGTATTGGCTGGCGACCATTTTCAGCGTGTATGTGGTGATGAGCGTGGTGACGTTCGTTGCGTACTGGAGCGACAAACGCGCATCGGAGCACGATCGCTGGCGCATCAGGGAACGCATGCTGCATCTGATGGAATTGTTCGGCGGATGGCCCGGAGCGCTGGCTGGGCAGCGGATGCTGCACCATAAGTCGAGCAAGCGGTCATTTCGCATCGTGCTGTGGTTGATTGTGCTTCTGCACGTCTGTGCGTGGGTCACGGGCGTGGTGATGTATCTGCGCAATTGACCACGTTGCAAGCGATTATTTTTTCGCCTTGGCTTTGATGGATTTGCTTGCGGATTTCTTCGCAGCAGGTTTCGCGGCTTTCTTGGCGCCGGGCTTCCCCTTTGTCGGGCGGGCGGCATTCTGGGCCAGCGCAGTTGTATAGAAGTCCAAATATTTCTGAACGGTCACGCGCTTGAATGCTTCCGCGACAACCCCAAGCGGCACATCATCGAGCCTCTTGAAGCGCATGCATGACTTGCCCATGTCGAGCTTCTTGCCAGCGTCCTTCCACGCCTTTGTGAACCACTGGGCGTAGTCCGTGTCGCCGTACGCACACATGAGGTACAACGCCATGTGATTCTTCTGAGACGCGAGGCTTGCAAAGCACAGTGGCTTCGATGGATCGCAGTGATACCCGGCAGGGAAGATCGAATGCGGCACGTAATAGCCGATCATGCCGTACTGCATGCCTTCTTCAAATCCCTTGTTGAGATTCTTAAGGATGGTGTTTCGAATCGTCGAGATCGCGGACTTGCGGTCGTCTGGGAGCGAAGCGAGATATTCTTTTACTGAGGCGGCTTGGCTTTGCATGGTGAGTGAATTGTACTGGTCCAGCGATCATGCGGGAATCAATCGCGAACTTCCTGAGCATGAGACGACTGCGCGTGTGGAGATCGGCGAGTATGCTGTCGAGCCCGGCATCAGTGCATGCCGAGTGACCGGAGCGCGCCGTTGACGCATCGAAGCAGCAAGTTGCGAGCCTTTCTGAAGCGCATGGGCTTTGCGCCGTATTGGCTCAACGATGAAGTCATCGGCTGGGCGATGTTCGATTTCGCCAACCAAGCCTTCACCATGGTCATGATCACGGTGATGTACCAGGACTATTTCATCAATCATGTCGTTCCGTTGACCGTGGACGGAAAAAATGATCCCGGAAAACGTCTCTGGGAAACCTGCAACATGACCGCGACAGCAGCGCTCATCGTGCTCTCACCGTTGCTTGGAGCGCTGGCGGATTTCACAGGCAAGAAACGGGCATTCCTCTTCGTGACCTATGTCGGATGCGTCACCGCCAATTTGCTCCTGGGATTTGTCTACCCGGGGAATGTAGCGGCCGGCATGTGGCTGTTCATCGTCGGCTACATCTTCTTCGGCGCGGGTGAAAACTTTCTCAATGCGTTCCTGCCTGAGATCTCGATGCAGAAGGACATGGGCAAAGTTTCCGCGTTCAGTTGGACGATTGCGTATTGCGGCTCGCTGATCTCAATGCTCGTCGCGGTCTTGATCGTCATGATTGTTCCCGGGCCGGCAGGATATCGATGGGTCAGCTTCTGGTGCGGCATGTATTTTCTGCTGGCAGGTATTCCTTCGTTCATGTTCCTGAAGGAACACAAGCAACCCGAAATCCTGCTACCGGGCCAATCGCTGGCCACGATCGGGTTTCAGCGCATGATGCAAACCTTTCACGAAATGCGCCAATACACTTACCTGTTCCGATTTTTCGTGATCGCAATGATCTACACCGCTGGCATGCAGGTGGTCATTTTTTATGCCGGCACCATCACCAAGGAACTGTTCCATTTCGACCAGACGAAAAGCGGCATCTTTTTGCTTGTGATGATTCTCAGCGGCGTGCTGGGCACCGTGGTCACCGGGCTCTTTCAGGATCGGCTTGGGACCAAATGGACGGTGATGCTCTGGCTTGCGGTGTGGAGCGTGACCATGATCGTCGCAGGCGGAATGCGTCACGAATGGCAGTTCTGGATCGTCGGGAATTTCGTCGGCTTGGCGATGGGTGCGCTGGGGTCGAGCAGCCGGGCGATGGCGGGCCTTTTCAGCCCGGAGCACAAGTCCGGTGAATTCTTCGGCTTCTACGGCATGGCCCAGAAACTCGCGGTCATATTGGGTCTGGGAACCCAATTCGTGCTTGGAAAGTGGCTCCATGCGGATTTCAAAACGTCGATCGGGGCGTCGGCGGTCTTTTTCGTGGCTGGTCTGCTGCTGATGTTCACGATCAGCGAACGCGGCGGAAGGATCGCGGCGCTCCGGGCCACGCGGCGGTTCCGCCATCGACAATGGCTGCAGCAGCATGTGAAAAGCTCATCGCCCCCCGCTCAATAAAAACCGGGCCGCAAACCTTTCGGTGCGGCCCGGTGAACGACTCACTTTCTCCAAACCTCGACCATTACTTGGCGGAGGGGCATGGACCCCATGCAAGGATTATGGCCGTGAGATCATCAATATTCACGACTCCATTTTTGGTGATGTCCGCATTCGGGTCGTTGCCGCCCCAGTTGAGAATGATCGCGGTCAGATCATCGATATTGACCGTGCCATCGCCGCCGATCGGGGCGATATCCGCCGGACAGGGCTCGCAAACGTCTGGACCATCAACGCCGTCATCATCCGCACACGTCGTGTTCGCGCCTTTCCACACGTCGCCGGGGCCGGTGCAGAAGCCTGCAACGGTGATGCGGCAGCCGTCAATTCCGCAGCAGGCGCCGAAGGGTTCGCACGTGTTCGAGCAATCGCTTGGATAAGTCCAGTAGGCGCCGGGATAATTGCTGAAGCAATCATTGATGCCGATGTTCGCACACTGTCCACCGGGAATGCAGCACTGACCGAGTGCTGCGACGCAGCCGGCATCCTCGCACGTCACGCCGAATTGCCAGTTGACACCGCCGAGCGTGTCGAAGCATTCCTGTTGCGTGGACTGTTGGCAGCTGCCATCGATCGTGCAGCACGCGCCGATGCCGGTGCTCTCGCACTGCGTCTCGCTGCAATAGGTCCAGTCGCCCTGGTAGGTTCCGCCCGCAGATTCACAGATTGACTGGGTGGTTTCGTGGCACTCGCCGCTCTTGGTGAGGCAACACGCACCGAGCACGGGAACATCGCTCCAACAGTCCAGGTCGCCGCACATGCTGCCGTCGCCGAAGTATTTGCTGAAGGGGTAGTTGTCTTCGCAATCAATGCGATCGGTCAACGTACACACGTAGTCATCGACCTTCTCATCAAACCAGCAGCAGGCGCCAACGTAGGGAATGCCGCCGTTTCCGCACGAGGTGGCGCAGGAAGTTCCCGGTCCGCTGAACAATCCGCCGAGGTTCTTGCAGGTGTTGGGATTGGTTTGAATGCAAGTGTTGTTGGGAAGGCAGCACGCGCCGATATTGGGTTGATCGACATCGCAATCATTATCGCCGCATTGGCTGCGTTCGCCGAACCAGATGCCGCCCTGACTGGCACAATCCGCTTCAGAAAGTCCGTCCGCGCATCCCTGTCCCTTGAAGCAGCAGGCGCCGGCATATTGCGGGTGATCGCATGCCGAATCGCACTGCGTTCCCGCGCCCAGCCACACTTCGCCGTTGTCCGGATTGCAGAAGACCTGCACGGTTTGATAGCAGAAATCACCCGTGCAGCATGCACCCAGCGGCAAACATGGCTGATTGCAATCGCCCGGCGTGGACCAGACATACCCTTGATTGTTGTTGAAACAATCCCAGGGAGTCGCTTCCGCGCATCCGCCTTCAAAGCAGCATTGGCCCGTCTTGCACTCGAACACATCCGAGCAGTTGCTCCCATCACCGTGGTATTCGCCGCCGAGACTCGCAC
>DASZQE010000200.1:0-4761 GCA_035550175.1 Phycisphaerales bacterium
CGCCTTCCGGATCATCCTGCACCAGTCGTGATTCCGCCTGCAGGATGTCCGCCAGCGGGTGAACCGGATTCAGCCGGTGCAGCGCAGTGATCGCCCGCAGCGCTCCGTCAAAATCAAATCGGTCAAGCGCCGCCTTGCCCAGCATGTACCACGCCTTCGAGCATCGCGGATCAAGACTCAACGCTTCGTGCGCAGCTCCGATCGCTTCCTCGTCATGATCCTTGTCAAACAGCAGTTCAGCTTCCGCAACCTTCGCAGGCCAGTACAAGCGATCCATTTCCTGCGTCGCCCTGCCCAGCAGATCGAGCATCGTCTGAAAGTCACGCCCCGGTTGCCCTTCAAGTCGCGCATTCACGAACATCGTCCGCACACCCTGCGTCAGGCTTTCCGCATCGCTCTGCTTGCCTTTGAGCATCTGTTGCATCACCGTCTTGCACGCAGCCTTCGCATCATCAAGTTTTCCGAGCGACTCATACGCCTCCGCCTCGATGCGCCGCGCCTCGTTGCTCGTCAAATCCTTCGTCAACGCAATCGCCTGCTCCAGATCGCCGCGCAGCAACGCCGCCTCCGCACGCAATTCCGCAGGCGTCTGCGGGTCTGCGAACACCTCATCATCAAGCGCGTACGTCTGCAGCGCAGCCTCAGCTCGCAACCTTGGCGAGATCAGATCACGATCATCCCACACCCCGTGAAACACGCGCAGCGCCGCCCGCTCCTCATCCTTCAGCCACGGCGCCTCGACAGCTTTCTGCGCCGGATCGCTGAGTGCCGCCGCTTGCGGAACAATGCCGCCCTCTTGCGCAAAGGTCGCTGAATCAGCCGACCACATCACAATGCCGACAATTGCCGCCGCAAGCCGCCGGACGTTCTTGAACGCAAATCCACTCATGTGCAACAAGTGTATACGCCCCGACTCGCGTTCATGGTTCGTCTTCGCCAGGCCGTACAATCTTCCGCCATGCTCGAGGACGCGACCCTCGCCGACAACACCGTTTCACTCGAACCCATGGCCATCACGCACCTTGATGCCCTCTGCGAAATCGGCCTGAACCCCGACATCTGGCGTTGGTACACCTACACCATCGCCGCCCGCGAAGACATGCTCCACATGATGACCACGGTGCTCGCCTCGAAAAAAGAAGGCACGTGGTTCCCGTTCGTCACACGCGATGTCGCCACCGGCCGCATCATCGGCTCCACCAGTTATCTCAACATCAGTCTGCCCCACAAACGTCTCGAAATCGGTTCCACGTGGATCACGCCCGCATTCCAGCGGATCGCCATCAACACCCACGCCAAATTCCTCATGCTCCAGCATGCCTTCGAACATCTCGGCTTGAATCGCGTGGAATTCAAGACCGATTCCCTCAACACCAAATCCCGCGCCGCCATTCTCCGCATCGGCGCAACGCAGGAAGCCATCCTTCGCGCCCACATGATCTGCGACGATGGCCGACTCCGCGATTCTGTCTACTTCAGCATCATTCGCAGTGAATGGCCAGCCGTGAAAGTCCGTTTGCAGCACATGATGACTGCACGACCCCAGCCATGACAATCAATCATCAGAAGACTGACCGCCGTGCGCCCACGGCCGGATGTCAATCTGCCATTCCTTCGGGTCCGGCTCCTCAACGCTCAGACACGCCACCTGCTCCGCGCTCAAGTCCGGGTTCCGCGCCACGTTCGCCAGCTTCACCGTTTTGCGATCATCATTCTGTTCGATCATCTCAATGCCCACCGGCAGATGCGTGTCCCGATCATAGAACACCGCCACAGATTTGATGTCCTTCGCCTCCGCAGCGTCCGCCTTCGGCGTCAACAGCAAGCTATCCACATTCGCAAGCTTTGAAAGCATTCCTTCGCCCGGCACATTCACCGATTGAACGTCAAACCGTTTCAACACATCCGCCTTCTGCTGGCCGATCGGCAGCGGAAACGGCCCCTCGCCGAGTTTCAGCGGATCAAACGTTTCGCCCGGCGCGACGATTTCCCGCTTGATGAACTGCTTTTTTTCGTGATCAACTTCCACGAGCCAGCGATCATTGAAGATGTAATGTTTCTTGTGCTCTCGCTTCGACCCGCCCGTGATCAGTGAATCAAACAGAATCGCAAAGCTCTTCGTGCCGTTGTCATTCACCTTGTAGATCAGCGAGCCTGTTCGCAATTCCTTTGTTCCCAGCAGCGAGTCTTCCTTCTCATACGCCAACTGCGCGGTGACCGCCTTCAGGTCCTTTGAGCTTTGCTCAAGTTGATCCAGCAGCGCATCAACCTTCGGGTCGACAGCCGCCTGCTGATTCTGCGCTTGCACCTGCGGCGCTTCCGCAGGCTGCGACGCCGGAGGTTCACCCTGCGCAGTCAACACTCCACCCGCCACCAAAACAGAACACATCCATCGAATCAACATGCACAATTCCTTGCCTGTATCCCCTCGCCCCTCAGGACCCGCCCGTCCGCATTCCCCTTCCATTCACTTTTTTTTGCCCACCATTTCACGCTTCTTGAGTGTTCCCCTCGCACGATTTTTCTTCCCGCCGCCCTTCAATTCCTTCATCAATCTTCGCACCTGTTCGCTCGCCATCTTGAGTTGCGGATCATCCTTCGCCAGCGCAATCGCCCGCTCAGCCTTCTTCATCGTGTCTTTCAATCGCGCTGCGTCGTCCAGCGCATCGCTCATGTTGTCGAACACGTCCGCCAGTTTGATCAGCCGCGCTTCCCACGGCCCCGCCGCCAGTTGATCGTCATACGCCTGCTCCCGCGCATCTTCTTCCATCCTCATGTCCTTGCTCACGCACGCCACCAGATCCGCCACGCGCGTGCCGAACAATTCCTTCAGCTCGTCATAATCCGTCGCCGTGTCCTCGATCGTGTCGTGCAGCAGCGCCGCCGCCAGCAATTCCTCATCCTGCGCCCCGAACACCATCGCCGTCGTCAGCGCCACACGCACCGGATGCGACGCATAAGGCGTCACCCCATCCTTGCGAAGCTGATTCTTGTGAGACCTCGCACTGAACGCCGCCGCCGCTTGCCATAAATAACTCATACAGCGCGAATCATACCGTCCCGTAAACACACAGGCTTTCAGGTCTGGTTCCACAGCCTTCTCCTTAAGCGCCGCCTTGCCCGCCATTCCTCCCGCTCATACTGTGGTTTCCCCAGCTATGCCCCTCCGCCTCTACAACACGCTCAGCAAATCCATCGAGGAATTCAAGCCCCTCGATTCCGCCGGCAAGTCCGTCAGCTTCTATTCCTGCGGTCCCACCGTCTACGATTTCGCACACATCGGCAACTTCCGCTCCTTTCTCAACGCCGACCTTCTCCGCCGCACGCTCGAACTTCTCGGCTACACCGTCCGCCATGTCATGAACATGACCGACGTCGGCCACATGACCGATGACGAATCCGCCGACGGTTCCGGCGAAGACAAAATGACCGAGGCTGGCCGCCGCCTCCTCGAACAGAAAAAATCCGGCAAGCTCCCCGCCGACGCCCTCAACGTCGATCCGAACAATCCCTACGCCATCGCCGATTTCTACATCCGCGCCTTTCTTGAAGACGCCCGCGCCCTCGGCCTCAAAGTCGCGCTTGAACAGCAATCCAATCCCGAATTGATGCCCCGGCCCACGCAGTACGTTCCGCAGATGGTCGCGCTCATCGAATCACTCATCAAAACCGGCCACGCCTACGTCGGTGCCGATGGCGTCGTCTATTTCTCCGTGCAATCCTTCCCCGCCTACGGAGCCCTCTCCGGCAACACGCTCGACAAAATCCGTTCCGGCGAAGGCGGCCGCGTCAGCGCCGAGACCCAGGCTCTCAAAAGGCATCCCGCAGACTTCATGCTCTGGAAACCTGATCCAACGCACGTTATGAAATGGCCATCCCCCTGGGGCGAAGGCTATCCCGGGTGGCACCTCGAATGCTCCGTGATGGCCGAATCGCTCCTCGGTTCGCACTCGTCCGTCAAGGGCGAAATCGATCTCCACAGCGGCGGCGAGGACAACATCTTCCCGCATCACGAATGCGAGATCGCGCAGTCCTGCGCCTTCACCCGCAAACCGCTCTTCGCGCGCTACTGGTTCCACACCCGCCACCTCATGGTCGAAGGCCGGAAAATGTCCAAGAGCAAGGGCAACTTCTACACCCTCCGCGATCTCCTCTCCCGTGGCGTGTCGCCCGCCGCCATCCGCCTTGAACTCACCAAGACCCACTACCGCTCAAACGCCAACTTCACCTTCCAGGGCCTCGAAGATTCCCAGCGAATGATCAACCGCTGGTTCGTGCTGCGTGATCGCCTATCCGCAGCCGTCGGAAGTAGCGGGGGAGCGCCGCAGGTTTCCACGGATGCCCATCCAGCACTTGCCGACTTCACCGCCTCACTCTGCGATGACCTCAACGTCGCCGGCGCAATTGCCTCCCTCAACCAATTCACCAGTTCACTCACCGAGGCGCCCGCCGCATCGCCGCAAGACCGCGCGATTCTCGAAACCATGCTGAGGACACTGGGCCTGCTCGATCTGCAGACCGTCGGCAAAGCCGCAGTCTCCGACGACCTTGCCGCGCTCGTCTCACAGAAACTCGCCGAACGCGCCGATGCCCGCAAGAGCAAAAACTTCAAGCGCTCCGATGAAATCCGCGATGAACTCCTCGCCCTCGGCGTCGCCATCAAGGATTCAAAAGAAGGCACGACGTGGACGCGTGTAATCTTGGGAAACTGATCCGTCATCTTCTCTGTACCATTCGCGCGTGACCGCACATCGTCTCCCC
>DASZQE010000201.1:0-2568 GCA_035550175.1 Phycisphaerales bacterium
TCTGCGATCATGCATCGAGCATAGGTATATTCTGGACTTTGTCAAGAATTAGAATAATTGTTGAATCATTCAATTTCGGTCAAAATCGCATGCTATGTCAAAATTGATTTTGAATAGCTACTCTGAGGTTTGGCAAGAGCGTATGACCTTTGCTGGCATGAATCCGATGAACGGGGCTGACGCAACCATGAAGAAAAATTCCGTCACCAGGAATTCCATCGATTGGCGTTCCAAGACACTGTCGCGGATTCGAACCCTCATCACGCACGCTGATCCGGAGATCATCGAAGAGACAAAGTGGCGCAAGCCTTCCAATCCGGCGGGTGTTCCCACCTGGTCGCACAGTGGCGTCATCTGCACCGGAGAAACATACAAGAACGTCGTCAAGATGACCTTTGCGAAGGGCGCTTCGCTTCCTGATCCAGCAAGGCTTTTCAATTCAAGTCTGGAAGGCACCGCGCGACGCGCGATTGACTTCCACGAAGGCGACACGATCAATGCCAAGGCGCTCAAGACCTTGATTCGTGAAGCCGTGAAGCTCAACACCTCAACCCCTGCGAACAAACGCGGCGCATCACCCTCTACGCGCACAACGTCCGCTTTAAAGCCTGCCGCTCAGAAATCCGCAAAGCCAAAACTGCTTTCGGGTGGGAATCCACAGATCGCCAAGGCTGATGGCGATGCGCCGGTGCAGGCGTACATTGCGGCCATGCCCGGCTGGAAGAGCGCGGTCGGCCGAAAAATTGATGCCATCATTCATCGAACGGTCTCCACGTCCGCGGGCTTGCGCAAGGCTGTGAAATGGAATTCACCGATGTATGGCATGCAGGGTCGAGGCTGGTTCATCAGCATGCACTGTTTCGCCAAGTTCGTCAGGATTGCGTTCTTCGATGGCGCATCGCTGCATCCGCTTCCGCCGGGTCTGTCCAAGCTGAAGAATGTGCGTTACCTCGACATACGTGAGGATGACCATTTGGATGAGAGGCAGTTTTCAAACTGGGTGAAACAAACGAGCAAACTGCAAGGCTGGAGCACAGTGTGATCACTGATCACGCGACTGCAGTTGATAATTCTATTAATCGCCGTGCTTCGGGTATCTTCTCCGCATGATGCCGCACAATGACGGCACGAAACCTTGTGGAGAATACCTTTATGCGAGCATGTGCAGGGTTGGTTCTGATTGGTCTGGCTGGTTGCGCTTCGACACAAACGGCACATTCCGCGGCTGGCATGCCCGCGTCTCCGAACGCGCTGGAACTCGGCAATTTCTCAATGAGCCTGACTGTGAAAGACCTGGCGGCGTCCCAGGCGTTCTACGAAAAATTGGGTTTTCACGTCACCGGCGGAAATGCTGCTCAGCACTGGCTGATCATGCAGAACGGCACAAGCACGATCGGATTGTTCCAAGGCATGTTTGACAAGAACACGCTGACCTTCAACCCCGGGTGGGATCGCAACACCAATCCGCTTGCACACTTCTCCGATGTACGCGAAATACAAGGCGAACTGCAGCGCCGCGGAATCAAGTTCGCCAATCTTGCGGACACCTCCACCGACGGGCCGGCGTTCTTCATGGTGTTTGACCCGGATGGCAATCCCATTCTTGTCGATCAACACGTTCCCAAGCCGGACAACGAAAAACGCTGAATTCCACGAAGCACGCTTTCACTATTACAATGCTCGCCGTGTTCACTGTAGGCGCACAAATGCCACCGGCATTTCAATTCACGTGTGCGCAACGGACAGCGATCACATTCCGCATGAATAGAAGAACTTGGCTTCCGTGATCTTGCCGTTCTTCACCGTGTAGAGCGCAGTCTCGCTCATGTTCATGCGCTGGCCAGCCATCGGGCCTTCATTGCTTGTGCAGTCCAGCGACATTTCACATACGAACTGGTCGCCGTTGATGAGCGGCTTGCCGTACGATGAACCGTGAATGGTTGTGGTCTTGCCGAATTTTTCGGCCTTCTGGATCAGTGTGGCCTTGCCTTCGGTGATGCGCGGACAACCGGGCATTTCCATCGATTCGATCTGACGTGCATTGTCCGCGTACAGATCTTTGATCGCATCGAGATTCTTGCCTGCCCGGCACAGTTCGACGAGACGCTCTGCGACTTTCTGCGTTGCGAGATACTCTGCTGACGGAGCGGGTGGTTGAAACGCTGGTTTGGTTGGTGCTGTTGTGGTAGTCATGCGCTGATCGTATCCCATGTTGAGCAAGAGGCGACGAAAAAATTCCCACTTCACGCAATTCCTGATCTCACACGGCCGTGGTTGCCGCATCAGTGTTTCATAAACCCAAATGCATTGCATGAACCTTGAATTTTGCAATGTCGCAAAACACAATCACAATTCACATGCTCATCAACATGCTCCCCAGGCGAGTATCACGGCCGTCAAATCATCAATGTTCACTGTTCCATCGTGATTGATGTCCGCATCAACATTCTTCGTTCCCCAATTCAGAATCACTTGCGTCAGATCATCAATGTTCACTTGTCCATCCGGCGAGCCGAGAGGTGCAATGTCGCCGGCACAGACTGATCGGCAATTCCCGCACTCCATGCC
>DASZQE010000202.1:0-4210 GCA_035550175.1 Phycisphaerales bacterium
GGAGGCGGCCATCGAAATAGCGAGGGTGTTGTGTGCGGAGCGCGGCCCAGCGATGTTCGATTTCGTCGGCGAGGTGCGGATCGGTTGCGAGCGCGGGCGGGACGAAAGGGGTTTCGGCCAGGGAGAGCACAGGCGGGCGGCGAAGATGGATTGTGCGTGAAGACATGTCGGCGGCTGGTTAGAATAGAGACGAACGGGGAATTCTGGAGGACGCGAAGCATGCGGTTGTTCTCATTCTGGGGTGATTTGAATCCGTGGGTTCAGTACGGAATTGCGCTGGGGCTTATCGGGATTTCCACGGCGCTGTATTTCAGCGGCATCTTGTGGTTTTGGGGATGGGCTGCGGGAGGGGTGCTTCTGCTGTTTTCCGGCGCGAGCGATGCGAAGAAAAGGGGCGTGGAATTCTGAGCTGCGAAACGTGATTGTGAACACAGCTTGACACGACGTTTGCGCGAAACGAACAGCGAACGCACGTTGGGCAATCGGACCGCGAATATTTGGGACCGATACTTGTGCAGCATGTTGATCTCGCACGAGCGCAAGTTCATTTTCATTCATGTGCCGAAGGCTGCGGGCACGAGTGTGCAAGGGGCGCTGAATTCGCTGGGCTCGCAGCCGAGCCGGTGTTTGGCGAATCGGCTGATGATCGGCGCCGGATTGAAGGCGACGAAGTGGAAGCCAACGGGATGGCAGCGCTTCGGCGAGCATGCAACGGCGAAACACGTGCGAAGCTGCCTGGGGCGGGCGCAGTACGAGATGTATTTCACTGCGGCGTTTGTGCGGAACCCGTGGGACTGGCTGGTTTCGCGGTATCACTACGATCTGCAGACGCCGACACTGCGGAGGCACGAGCGAGTGAAGCAACTGGGTTCGCTGGCGGCGTTTGCGGAATATGAAGCGGCGAAGGGGTCAAGCCAGCACCGGTTTGTGGCAAACGCGCAGGGGCGTGTGATCGTGAATTTCGTAGGGAGGTTTGAGAGGCTGGAAGAAGATTTCGACAGGTTGTGTGAAAAGCTCAACGTGGACGTGCGACTGCCGAAATTGAATGCCTCAAATCACAGGCCGTATCAGGCGCACTACAACGGCGCGACGCGGCGATTGGTGGAACGATTGTTTGCGCAGGACGTCGCAATGTTCGAATACACATTCGATGAGCGACGCAGAGCCGTGAATGCGGAACGGGAGATTGATTCGCATATTCCGGCACTTGAACGTCACGGTCTGCAGGTTGCTGTGTGAGCGAAGTTGCGAGATCACCAGTTCGTTTCTGAGGCGATGAGCGGTGAAAAAGAAGGCAGTATGATGGGGACATGCACGAGCCGAACGCGACGTGTCTGGATTGCCGTCATCCGCTGGATTTATCGGGATCGAATTTCTGCCCTGAATGCGGGCGAGAGTACGATCCGAAGGATGCGACAACCTTCAACCGGATTCTGAATGATCCGGAGGAACTGGTGCGGCTCCCGATCGCACAAGCGTCGATTCTTCGCATGCGACTCGAGGACGCGGGAATTCCGACGGCACAGGAAGAACAAACGGGCGGGGTGATCATGTACTCACCGATACCGATGGCGGCGCTGCACGTGGACAAGGTGAATCTTGAAGCTGCGAAGAAGCTGATGAATGAACATGTTGAGGAAGAGGCGACGCAAGACCTGGGTGAGTGGACGTGCCCGAAATGCGGGGAACATATCGAGGGCACATTTGACGTGTGCTGGAATTGCGGAAGCGATCGACCAGGGCCCGGGAGTTTCGCGGAGTGATTCCGCGAATGCGGAACCAGCAGGGATTGATCAAACCTATTGAGTGATTTCGAGCGCATCACTCTTCACTAGTGAACGGCGGCCGATGAGATACCAGACGACGAGCGAGCCGCACGCGAAAGCGAAACACCACAAGCCGAGCGTAAAGCTGAACGGTCGATAGAAAAGTTCGAGATGTTTTGCGCCCTTGGGCACCTGCACGCCACGCAGCGCGTGATTGGCGGGAAGCACCTCAGCGGACTTGCCATCGACAAAGGCTTTCCATCCGGGCGCCCATGAGTCGGAAATGACTACGAGGCCGTCGGTCAGCATGTTGAGATCGAAGGCGAGGCTGTTGGGATGTTCCGAAGTGAGCTCGGCCGTGCCCGAACAGTTCTTGAGAGAGATTTCAACGGGAGACTCGACAAGGGCGACTTTTCGAGGCGCGAACTGCGGCATTTGCAACGTTGCAAGCCGAACGGACGCATCATTCACCGTGTAGACGCTTTCCGGCACCCACGCGCGGGGAAGCACATTCTTGTTTTCGAGCGCCCAGTAGTCGTCGCTGCACGCGAAGGCGATCCCTGATTCAGGAGGGGTTTCGCGGAGGACGATCGCACGAACATTGAGCATGTCGAGCAGAGGCGAGCCGAGCAAGGGCGCGAAATCCTGGGTAACGGCGTACGAGGGTGATTTTGCGCTCCGAGGATCCTCAAAGAGGCGGAGGAATTCGACGATGCGGACCGGATCGGCGGCGTCATATCCGCGAATGTCGCGGAGACCCATCATGACATTGATGTTTGGAATGTATGAACTGACTCCGCAAACACGCTCCGGAGTGACCTTTTCAGAAAGGGATTGAAGAAACGGGACAGGCGGGTAGTAGAGGCTGGGATCGCTTTGCACGTTGATTCCCCAAGAGACAATCACGACCTCGATCAAGCTCAAACATCCGACCACTGATGCGCCAATCCAGCCCCTGATTTTTCGGAGGTAGAGCATGAGCCAGAACATAAGCGAAACGAGAGCGGTAAAAACACGGAGAAAACTCATGCGCTGGAACCACGCGCGCATGTGCGGCACATCCGTTTCGATCAGCGATTTATTGCTGAGGCTATTGCCGTGCTGCAGGGAATCGATGAGCCTTACAAAGTCGGCGTTGGGGTGAAACATGTTCACTATCGCCCAACCGAGAATTGCGATGCACAGCGTGAAGGGAATGAAGAGCCAAGCCCGCCAGAGCTCCGGGCGAACGCACAGCGCCTGGAGACCAGCAACGGCAGCAGAGAGGATGCACCAGCCGGTGATGAATGCAAAGCGATTGTTCCGCAGCATGTTCATCGGTGGGATGTCAAAGAAGAGATTGAGGCCGGGGATGTTCAGGACGTAGCTGAAGCTGAAAACCGCAAGGATGAGCCAGAACCACTGGAGATTCCTGAGACCTGGCGCACGCCAGCCGAGTGGTGCGAGGACAACGCAGGTGAAGAGACCGATGTAGGCCTCAGCGCCACTTTCGAGGAGGTTGCCCGCAGTCACGTAGCCCGTGCCAGTCTTGTCATTGCCATAGAAGTACGGCCAGATGATCTGATTGAGCGCACACAAGCCTTGGGGGACCGTGTCAACATCGCCTTGAATCCGATGCGCAATGCGATAGCTGGTGCGGAGGTATTCGATGGTGGGAAACATCTGCGGCGCAGAGATGAGAAATCCGAAGAACCAACCCGCAAGCACGCAGGCCACCGCGCCGAGAGCAGGCCGCTTGAGCAGGTTTCTGAACCCGTGCAGGGCGATGACGGAATAGATCATGAAGAAGCCGGAGGCGAGGAGGATGTGACCGGCATTTGCGGCGTGGCCACTGACGAGCAGCGCGGCTGTCGCCAGCGAGAGGAAAATACCGTTGACCGCACCGGGCCGCGTGACGGCCAGATGGGTTGCGAGCAACATCCACGGAAGCAGCGTGGCGACAGCCTGGAGCGGGAAGCCGTTCCAGAACACCAGAAAGCCCACGTGCGGAAAGAGCCATGCGCCGATGAGCGCAGGTATGAAGGCCACTCGCATCGCTATTCGGAAGAAGAGATAAGCGCCTATGCCGGCAACCAGTGCGCGAAGCATCTGGCTCCATGCGATGGAATAGGGGCTGGGCCAGAGATAATCGACGATTCGGAAGGGAGAAAACACCGCTGTGTGATTGGCGGCGATGAAGGGCGCACCGCAGTAGTTGTTGAGATCCCAAAGCGGAAGCCGACCGGCACGGACTTCCTGGGCGGCGTAGACGCGGTTCGGCTCAAAGACCGTGATGAGATCCGACGTGTACATGTCGCGCGGGCGAGGCAGCACATGATTCGGATCAGGGATATACATGTGCTTGTACTGAAGGAAATCGAGCGGCAACAGGATTGAATTGCCGACGAGCGAATCGAAGTACAAGAAGAATTGCGGAATGATGATTCCGAGGAGAAGAATGAGAA